>JAUHYI010000111.1 GCA_030426385.1 Phycisphaerae bacterium | reverse complement strand
GAGGGCGATGGGGGGGGGACGCTAAGCCGCAAGCGGCGGAACAAACGCGCGGAGAAAATGCAGGGCAAAAACTGGGCAAATGCAGGGCAAACGTGGGGGAAATGTGGGGGGGTTAGTCGTTGCGGGGTTTGTAGGTGGCGTCGAAGTGGATGAGTTGTTTTTCGAGGGCGAGTTCAATTTTCTGATAGGTGAATGTCGAGTCGGAAAAATGGTAAGTCATGAAGCCGACGGATTCGCCGTTGGGGGGGAACGGGTCATCGGTCACGACGAGGCCTGAGCTGGACGGGCACCAGATGCAGGTGGCATTGTGGTGAGCGTCGTAGGTTTGGCGATACCAGTGAACGTGGCCGGTCATGATCAGTTTGACCGACGGGCGATCGGCGCGAGCGAGTAAAGCGTCACGGCTTTCGGGTGAGGGGATCCAGTAGTGTGATTGGCTGGTGACGTTTTCGTCACGCTCGTTGAGATAGATGGGCATGTGCTGACAGAGGACGACGTTTTGTTGTGCGGCGTCGGCAGCGTCTAGCTGTTGGTCAAGCCATGCGAATTGTTGATCTTCACGTGGGAAGCCAGAGCCGAGGATTTGTGAGTTGAGGCCGATGAAACGCCAACGGTCGCGTTCGACGGCAAAGCGGTCGTTGCCGAAGGCGTTGATCCACTGTTCGATGATGGGCATGTTGACCGGATCATCGACGCCGATTTTGTTGCCGATGTCGTGATTGCCGGGTACGACATATGAAGGGCAATCGAATTCGCCGAGCATTTCGAGGTTGGCATGGAAGATGGATGAATCGAACATGCCATCGTCGGAGATGTCGCCGGAGACGAGAATGAGGTCAGGCTTCTGAGCGCGGACGGCTTCGCGAATGATGTGCCAGCGATCGCGATGCTCGGGTTTGCGCAGATCGAGGTGCGTGTCGGAAAGCTGCACAAGGATGAAATCAGATTCTGGCATAGCGTGACAGTTCCGAACAACAGGGCAAGGAGCGGCGACGTAAATTAGGGTAGCCGCGTGGGAATACAAAGATATCGAAATGGAAGGAAGTGGGCCAGTCTGCGGTCGGGGTGAGAAACTGGGGAAGTTGGGATGGGGTGGGCATCAATCAGGGTTCTACACTATGGTGACCGTTGCGTGGGAGACGGATGACGCAGGGGATGCCATGAGTGGATGGGGGGTGAGTGTGCATCTATGGGGTTGCATGATTGTAATTTTACAGGGGGTTGCGAGGTCGATATGAGTGATGAGCTGGCGAATCGTGCGAACAATCGTTTGGCTGGGCAGACGAGTCCGTACCTGTTGCAGCATGCGCAGAATCCGGTGGACTGGTATCCGTGGGGCGAGGAAGCTTTTGAGGCAGCCCGGCATGAGAACAAGCCGATTTTTTTGAGCGTGGGGTATTCGACGTGTTATTGGTGCCATGTGATGGAGCGGGAGGTTTTTGAGAATGAAAAAATCGCGGCGCTGATGAATCGGGTGTGCATCAACATCAAAGTCGATCGCGAGGAACGTCCCGACGTGGATGACCTGTACATGACTGCGGTGCAGATGATTGCCGGACAAGGCGGTTGGCCGATGTCCGTCTTCCTAACTCCTCCTCACGTTTCTCATATATCCCAAGGCTCCCCGGGCGAGCCAGTCCCAGGAGAAGTTGAGTCGGTAGGCAATAGTCAGGCTGTAGCCGGAGGATTGAAGCCGTTTTTTGCGGGCACGTATTTTCCGCCAAGCGATATGCATGGTCGGCCTGGGTTTGTAACGGTGTTGCAGAACATTGAAAAGTTGTGGGCGAACCAGCGTGACGATGTGGTGAGTCAGGCGAATCGTGTGGCCGATGCGATTGCAGAACATTACGCGGTGGGCACAGATGATAAGCCGATCGTGTTGGATGGTGTGACCGTCGATGATGCGCTACGCGACATGATGGGGCGGTACGATGCGGAAGATGGTGGGTTTGGTGGCGCGCCGAAATTCCCGCAGTCAGCGAATCTGGATTTGTTGTTGGCTGGTTATGAAAATAGGCCGACCGATGTGATGTGGAAAGCGATCTCGCATACGTTGGATCGAATGGCTCGCGGCGGGATGTATGACCAAATCGGCGGCGGATTCCATCGGTATTCGACGGACGGCCAATGGCTGGTGCCGCATTTTGAAAAGATGTTGTACGACAATGGGCAATTGGTGAATACGTATCTGACAGCACATGCGATTCGGCCACGCGAGGATGATAAGAAATTTTATGAACGGGTGGTGCGCGAAACGTGTGATTATGTGTTGCGCGAGATGGTGGATGGAAATAATGGTGACGGTCAGTCTGAACGCGGCAAAAATAGTGAAGGGGAAAGTGTGGGGGGGTTCTGGTCGGCACAGGATGCGGAGGTTGATGCGCGTGAGGGTGGGAATTACGTGTGGTTGCCCGATCAGGTGCGGGTGGTGATCGAGGATAAGGTGATGGGGGAACGTGCGTGCGAAATGTATGGGTTGGATCGGGGGACGAATTTTCAAGACCCGCATCATCGGGATGAGCCTGCGATGAATGTAATGTACCTGCCCAAGTCGTTGGCGGAACTGGGACGGGCGTGGTCGATGGATGTGAATGAGGTGGCTGCGCTACGGATGGCGATCAATGCGAAGTTGTTGGCCGCGCGCGATCGTCGGCCTCAACCGATGACCGACGACAAGGTGTTGGCGGGTTGGAACGGCATGATGATTGCGGGGATGGCGCGAGCGGGTCGAATGCTGGACGACACGCGGTATCGGGATGCGGCAGTGCGGGCTGTGAGCGCGGTGTTGAAATGGATGCAGGATGACGATGGGCGATTGTTGCGGACGATGCGCGGCCATAAAGCGAAAATCCCTGCGTTTCTGGAGGATTATGCGTTTGTGGTGGCGGGTTTGATTGAGGTATATCAAGCGACGAATGACAAGCGATGGCTGGAAGAAGCGCAGCGATTAACGAGCGTGGCAACAGGATTGTTTGATGCCACCGAGGAACGCGGCGGTGGATATTTTGACACGTTGGCGGAACAGGATGATTTGTTTGTGCGATTGCGTGGCGTGTATGACGGGGCGGTGCCATCAGGCAATGCCCAGATGATTCACAATCGGGTGTCGCTATTTGAACTGACTGGCGAACAATCCTATCTGGATCGAGCGGTGATGGATTTGCGATCGTTTGCACGCGATCTAAAACGGTTTGGGCTAGGCATGGCGCATATGCAACATGCGTTGCTGCGCGTGAAGAGGCATGGGGTGGAACTCGTCGGCGATGATGTGGCGATTAAAGCGGGGCATGATGGGGGGCATGATGGTGGACATGGTGAGGGATGCGTGGGGGAAACACGCGGGGTGGTGGTGTCGGTGTCACATGAGCGGGTGGTGTTGGGGGCGGAGCCGGTGACGGTGGTGGTGACGATGGCGTTGGCCGATGAATACCACATCAACGGGCATGGGGTGGATGAGGATTTTTTGGTGCCTACAACAGTGACGTTGGCTGACGGGCGTGGCGTTTCAATGTCGGTGGATTATCCGGATGCGGTGGAACGGCGTTATCAATTCGCGGATCGCGCGTTGCAGGTTTACGAGGGCGAAGTGCGAATTGCAGTGACGTTGTCGCGCTTGGATGTTGCGGCGAACGACAAGTCGGATGGTGGCAATGATGATGGGGAAAAAGTAGGGGGGCTGGTGTTGACCTATCAGGCGTGTACCGCGACGAGTTGTTTATCGGCTAAGCGTGTGGTGTTGCCGGTGCGTATTGTGTTCGAATGAACCCGCGTGAATTGTTAACCTATGGTGATGATTGATACGCATTGTCATTTGACGTACCGGGGATTGGACGAGCGGGCTGAGCAAGTAGTGGCCGACGCGGGAGCAGCGGGTGTTGATCGAATGATCAGTGTGGGAACCTCGCTGAGCGATTCGCAGCGCGCGGTTGCGATGGCAGAGCGGTTCGACAATGTGTTTGCCTCGGTGGGCGTGCATCCGCATCATGCGGACGAGGTGGCAGACACAGTTGAGTTGGATGTGCTGCGTGAATTAGCGGGCCATGGCAAAGTGGTGGCGTTTGGCGAGATGGGGTTGGATTATTTTCATGCTCAGCCGGACCCGACCGCTCAACAGCGTGTGTTTGATGCACAGTTGGCGGTGGTGGCGGACATCGCGTTGCCGGTGATTATTCATAATCGAAAGGCGACGGACGATACGTTGCGCACACTGCAAGGATCGGGATTGGATCCTGCCCGGTTTGTGTTTCACTGTTTTACGGGAACGCGTGAGGAGCTCGAAGCGATCCTGGCGTTCGGGGCGATGGTGAGTTTTACGGGGATCGTGACATTCGGCAATGCGACGGATATCGCGGAGGCGACGGATATCGTGCCGATCGAACGGATGATGATCGAAACGGATTCGCCGTACCTGACGCCTGCGCCGCATCGGAAGGTGCGTCCGAATGAGCCGAAGTACGTGGCGTTGGTGGCGGAGTTTTTAGCCGCGCGAAGGGGCATGGATGTTGATGCGTTTGTCGCGGTGATGGATGCCAATGCAGATCGGTTTTTTGGATTGCGATGAAGGGTGCAGGTGGAGGCGGGGACAGACGGGGAATAATTGAGATACTAGACGCTAAGCCACACGCGGTGTTGGCGTGAGCTTGTTACGCGGCACGCAGGCGGTTGTGGCCGAGGTAGTCTGCGAGGCGTTGTTCGTCGATGAGGGTGCTGAATTTGGTGAAGGTCAAACCCATGCGAGCGGGGCCGAACTGGTCGTCGTTTTCGCCATGGATGCGGACAACATGGCCTTCGGCTTCGAAGGTGGTCTGTCGGCTTGATCCGGGAAGCATGACGCGAACGGTGATGGTCTGGGCAAATGGGAGCGGTTCATCGAGTTCGAAGCGAATGCCAGAGAGGCTGACATCGTAGGCATGTCCGGTGAGTGTGAAGCGATTCTTGTCGGGGAGTTTGACGCGAACGAGCGTGTACATGGCAGGTAGTTTGAGGCGAGGGTGACGCCGGGCTTCAGCCACGTTCTGGTTGCTCGGTTGCATGTGGAAAACTCCTGTTGGGCGGGTCCGGATAGGTCTGGCCTACAATTGGCCTTTGGTAGTTTTGCTATCGGCCGAGAAAGGGGGCGGGTTAAGCTGAAAATGCGGATTTTGTGGGTTGTAGGTATGTTGCAGAATTACGCGGTATTTGGCCGATAACAAGGGTGATGAAAAGCCAACCCACCAAGCGTTCGCAAGACCACCAGCCGCAGCAACACACGAAAGCCAAAGGCGCAATAACAAGCCGTGGCGAGGGTAAAATTAGCGGTGTTTGCAGTGAGAATGCTGACGCGAGCGCGGTGCGGTATCTGTTTGCGGGGACACGAGCGAGTTTTACGCAGCTACGCTCGATGATGGGGGCGTCAACGCATTGGGTGGGGGCGGTGTTGGTCGGTGGCCAAGCGGGGGAATCGATTGATGGGGTGGCTGTGCTGGGTGATATTGATGCGATCGCGTCGGTGTTGAGCCAGCAGGCGGGGCAATTCGAGATAGTGTTGGTGAGCCTGCCGTCGGCGATGGTGCAACATGGGGCACGTCTGTCGCAGGCGTTGGCCACGCAAGGGGTGGCGTGGCGATGGATGCCGACCTTATCGGATCAGTTGGCCGGGCGTGTGGCAGCGCCACGGTTTTCAGCGGAGGGAGCGAATAGTGGTGAAGGGGTTAGTCGCGCTGGCGAAACAGCGGGGGGCGTATCGAGCGTATCGAGCGCAGCGACGTTAAGTGTGGCGGGTGGGACTAGTGGTAGTGGTGGTGCGGCGGCGGCAGGATTGTCAATGTCAGGGTTGACGTTTGATCCGTTGCAATTGATCGGGCGTGGGCCAGCGCAATTGGACGATGACGCGATTCGCGAATCGGTGGGCGGGAAAGTGGTGATGATTACCGGCGCGGGGGGTTCGATCGGTTCGGAGCTGGCGCGGGTGTTATGTCGATATGCGCCGCGTAAGCTGTTGCTCGTTGAGCGATCAGAAAACAGTCTGTTTGAAATTGATAAAGAAATCGAGCGGATCGCACCGGAGCAAAAGCGTGTGGCCGTGCTGCATGATGTGACCGATCCTGCGAGTACCATCGCGATGGTAAGTTCGCATCGACCCCAAGTGATTTTCCATGCGGCGGCGCATAAGCATGTGCCAATGATGGAAGACCATCCAGCCCAGGCCGTGGAAAATAATTTTTATGGCACACGTTCGATTGCGGAGGCCGCGGCGAAAATATCGGCTGAACGGTTCGTCATGATTTCGACCGACAAAGCGGTGAATCCGAGTTCGGTGATGGGGGCGACCAAGCGATTGGCGGAGTTGTACATTCAGTATATGGGGCGGATGAGCAAGACGAAATTTTCAATGGTGCGTTTTGGGAACGTGTTGGGTTCGGCGTGCAGCGTGTTGCCGATCTGGACGAAGCAGCTCACGCATGGCGGGCCGATCACGGTGACTGATCCGAACATGACGCGTTATTTTATGACGATTCCTGAAGCGGCAGGCCTGGTCATTCAGTCGGCCGCGTATGCGGGTGCCAGTGGTGCGCCGAGCGGAGGCGAAGTATTTTTGCTGGACATGGGCGACCCGATCAATATTCATGAATTGGCGCAACGATTTGTGCGCTCGCAGGGTTTGGAGCCGAATGTGGACGTCGCGATTACATTTACTGGAGCCCGGCCCGGTGAAAAATTGTTCGAGGAACTGGCGTACGACAGTGAAGGGATGTTGCCGACACCGCATCCGTCGATTCGTCTGTGGCAGACGCCCGAGCCTGATCCACAACAGATGGTGAAAATTATTGCGGCGTTTGATCGATTGCGTGCGAAGGCCGATCGAGATGGACATTACTGGCAGTTGGCGAGTCGAGAGGCGATTATCGAAGCCTTGGAAGTCGCGGTGCCGGAAATGCGTCGGCCCGATACGGTGGGGGCTGTGGGGGCGGCAAGTGCGGCGAGTGCGAAACCCAAGACTGGGAAAGCGAAAAATGGCCGAGATATTCCCATTCAAATTCCGATTGCGGACAGTGTAAAAACGATTCGTGCGGCAGCGGGATGAGGGTTTGGGGCGTGCCCATCCACGCACGCCTGGGGGGTCGATTATGATCAGTTTTTTTGGGTTTTGGGGAGTCCTGATGTGATTGTCAGGCGATGACGCTACACTGCCGTGATGAAAACAACGAAGCGAAAGCCTGGGCAGTTACGAGTAACGACGATCGAACCGTTTCCATCGATGGCGACGGCGAGTGTGGTGATTTCGGCTGGTGAGACGCGTGTGCTATGCACGGCGAGTATTGCAAGCGATCCGCCGAAGTGGTTGCCGCGTGGTGATGATGGTCAATACACCAAGGGATGGGTGACCGCGGAATACAATATGCTGCCGGGTTCGACGCCTGACCGGAAACGACGTGGGGCTGATGGCCGAAGCACAGAGATTCAACGGCTGATCGCGCGGGCGCTGCGTGCGGCGGTGGATTTGGAAAAAATGCCGGGTGTTTTGATCACGTGTGACTGTGATGTGCTGTCCGCCGATGGTGGCACGCGGACCGCGTCGATTACCGGTGCGTATGTGGCGCTGGCCCAGGCGATCGCCGCGGCACGGGCAGACGGATTGATAAAAGGAAATCCGATCGAGCGTCAGGTGGCCGCGGTGAGTGTGGGGATTATTGACGGCAAGGCACATCTGGATTTGGATTATCCGTTGGATAGCCGCGCTGAAGTGGATATGAACGTGGCGATGACGAACAAAGGGGAATACGTTGAGATTCAAGGCACGGCTGAGCGTGGCGTTTTTACACGCGAGCAACAGGATGAGTTGCTGAATCTGGCAGGCCGAGGCGTGCGCGAGTTAGTCAAGATTCAACGTGAAGCGATCAAGAAGGGGCAAGGATAACGGGTCATGTCGTGGACGTTGTATCGATACATTCTCAAAGACCTGATTCGTCTGCTGGTTGTGGCCACGGTGGTGTTGGTGACGTTGATCAGTACGGCGGCAGCGATTCAACCGTTGTCTGAAGGCGAGTTGGGCCCGGGGTTGGTCATCAAGTTTGTGATTTACATGATGCCGTCGATGCTGCAATTTGCCTTACCGTTCGCGGCGGCATTTGCGAGTACGGTGGCGTTTGTTCGTCTGGCAGCGGATAACGAAATTCTGGCCTGTCGCGCGAGTGGCTTGAGCTATCGCACGATTTTGATGCCGGTGTTTTTGTTGGGTTTTGTGTTGATGATGGGGCAGATCGGGCTGAGCAATTACATCGCGCCGAGTTTTTATAAAAAAGCGACGCTGTTGATTCAGGATGATCTGACGTCGCTGATCGTGTCGCAATTGAAGAAAAATGAAACGGCCAAAATCAACGACATGGTGCTGTATGCCGATCGTGCGGATGAAATTGAGCCGGGTGTGATCGAGGGTAGCGAGGTTCAGCCGAGCCGACGGATATTGTTGGAAGGTGTGGCCGTGGGTCGGATCGGTGCGGATGAGAAAATGCAGCGAGAAGCGACGGCCGAGTTTGCGGACGTGGTTTTGTATCGTGTTCACGGTCAATCGTGGGTGACGATGACGCTGGAAGAGACGATGTATTACGACGAATTGCGGGGCGATTTGTTTTATGCGAAGAAGCAGACGTTGCAGCCGATTCTATTGCCAAGTCCGTTGTCGGATCGCGCACAATTCATGAGTTGGCCGGAGTTGCAGCAATTGAGCCGTGAGCCGGATCGGTTTGATCAGGCGCGTTCGGATAAACGGGTGTTGATTACCGCGATCGCGGCTGAGCATGTGTTGCACCTGATCGAAGGTACGATGAATTTGCGCAGGCCCGCGGCATCGGAGGGTGAGGTTTACGTGGGCGAGGTGAAGTTGCTGACGCTCGGTGGCGATGAATATGTGATTCGCGCACCGTATGCCCGGCGATCGCCTGATCTGAATCTGGGGCAAGTGATATTGCAGGGTTTGCCCGGGCATCCGATTGAGGTTGAGGCGCGGATGGGTAATTTGCCGACGCGGCGAATCTATGCCACCGAGGGTGTGATGTCAGTCGAGACTACCGCGGATTCGATTGAGCCGCGGATTGTGGTGGAATTGGGCGCGGTGATGATGCGCGATTTGCGTGCGGAGGATCGAACGACGCAGCGTGAGCGATTGGAATTGCCGTTGATGCGTTATCCCAAAAGCGTGGTGGGCGCATCGGATAGTTGGGACGTGCGCCAGGTATTGATCGAAGCGGAACAGGATGAGTTTCGACATGTGCCAGCGATTGCGATTGCGGCGTCGAATTTGAATGGCATGATCAATCGCTTGTATCGACGCGTGATCTCGCAGATCAATGAACGGGTGGCGTCGGCGATCAGCACGTTGTTGATCCTGCTGTTCGGTGCGTTGCTGGCGATCAAAATGCGTGGGTCGATGACGCTGGTGGTGTATCTGTGGTCGTTTTTACTGGCAATTGTGACGGTAATCGTCACGCGAAGCGGGGAAAATGTCATTTTAACGAGTAAGTATCCGTGGCCGGGGTTGATGGTGACGTGGGCTGGGACGACGATATTGATGATCGTGTTAGCGATTACGTATGTGCGATTGCGACGGCACTGATCGAGACAAGTTCGTGGCATACGTGTGATGGTTGGGTGTGATAGTGATAGCCAAGACTGAATTATGAAAACATTAGATCGGTACATCATCCGGCAATTTTTGATCAACTACGCGATTCTGTTCGTGGTATTGATGACGTTGTTTGTGGTGGTGGACCTGTTGGTGGATCTGGATGAATTTTTGCAAGCAGGGGTTCGTCGATCGGATGAGTTCGGCGGGCAATGGTTGGCGACGTTGTATTCGATCGGGGATTATTACGGGCCGTTGGTGTTTTTGCTGTACGTCTTTTTTTCCGGGTTGTTGGTGGTGGCAGCGACAGGATTTACGATGTCGGGGTTTACCCGCAATCGTGAATTGTTGGCGATGATAACCGGTGGCGTGAGCATGTATCGCGTTGCGGCGCCGGTGGTGGTGATGGGCAGCCTGCTGAATTTTCTGGTGTTGCCCAACCAGGAGTTAATCATTCCGGAATTTGCCTCGAAATTGGCGCGTCGAAAAAGTCAGGTGGGTTACGATGCGATCAAAAGTTTTTCCATTCGATTTGCGCCGGATAGTGATGGGAATTTATTCAGCGCAACGGAGTTTGATGCGTCGACCGGTGGGGGCGAGATGAAAGACGTGACGATCCTGATTCGCAACAATGGGGACATGGGTGTGCAACGCGTGACCGCGGGGCAGGCGTTCTGGGTTGAGGCCGACGAAGCGCGTGAAGTGGATGGACATCAGGTGGTGGGGCCCGGTTGGGAACTGGTGTCGGGCAACGTGATCTCGAAATCGGTCGAGCAAAGCATGTCTGAAGTTGGGACGGAACGACAGGTGCAGATGGCGGTTTTTATGGCCAGTGATTTGTCGCCGACGATGTTGCTGGCCCAACGTGCGAAACATTACCCGCGATTTTTGAGCATGAAAGAAATTCGCACGTTGGCGAACAATGAACGTGTGCGCAGCCAACCTCGGCAAGTGAATCGGTTGTGGCAAATTATGCATAGCCGATTCAGCATGTTTGTGGTGAGCGTGTTATTGCAGTTGCTGGGCTTGCCGTTTTTCATGCGTCGTGAGCCTGGGAATATGTTGTTGCAAGGGATAAAAGCTGCGGGGGTTTGTGTGTTCGCGTGGGGCGCGGGTTTGGCCATGTTGGAAATAGGCGGCTCGTCGTCGTATCTGAATCCTGCGGCAGCCGCGTGGTTGCCCGTGGTGGTGTTCTTGCCAGTGACGTTTGCAATGTTGGTGCGGATTCGTAGTTAGAACAGGCAGGGCAGGTGAGGGGAGAAATTCCGTGAGACAGTGTAGGGGTGAAAGTGTAAGGGTGAATGTGGGGAGAGTGGGGGCGGGAGTGGTGGGGTGGGGGGGTGGACGAGATGTGGAGTTTGGGGGTAAGGTGTTGCAACTATGAACCGGATTGATGCGATATTTGAGAGTTTGCGTGGCCGAGGCCAGAAGGCCCTGATGCCGTTTGTGACTGCGGGCGATCCTGATTTACCAACCACAGCGGCGCTGTTGGGTGCGATCGAGTCGGGTGGCGGTAGTATTTGCGAATTGGGGATTCCGTTTAGCGATCCGATTGCGGATGGGCCTGTGATCCAGGCATCGATGACGCGTGCGCTGGACGGTGGGGTGCGGTTGGGGCAGATTTTTGACATGGTGGCATCGGTGCGTGGCTCATTGTCGATGGGATTGGTGGCGATGGTGAGTTATTCCATCGTGCATCGGATTGGTGTTGATGGATTTTGTCGTGATGCGGCCAAGGCAGGGTTTGATGGATTGATCGTGCCTGACTTGCCGTTGGAAGAATCAGGTGCGATGGGTAAGGCGGTGCAAGGGCATGGGTTGACGTGTAGTTATCTGATTGCCCCAACGACGTCGATCGAGCGTGCTGAGCAATTGGCCAAAGCCAGCAGTGGTTTTGTATATGTGGTGAGTCGAGCGGGAATCACGGGTGAACAACGGGAATTGCCGAGCGAATTGCCAGAGCGCATCGAGCGGTTGCGAGGGGTGACAGACCTGCCGATCGCCGTGGGGTTTGGTATCTCGGGTGCGACACAAGTGCGGCAGGTATGTGCGGTGGCTGATGCGGCGATTGTGGGGTCAGCCCTGGTGCGGCGGGTGAATGATGCGATTGGTGAGGGTGACGCGAGCAGTGTTATCGGAAGTGGGGGGCTCAGTGAATCGCACCGCGGTGAGGTGGCCAAGTGCGTGCGTGATTTTGTGACAGAACTGGCTGGGGGGTTGTTGGCTGAATCTGAATCTGAGGTTGGGGCTGAGTAGCGATAATCGCATCGATTGATGCCGGGGGAATCACATAAAACGGCTTTGGTGATGGGGTGTTACAGCCCGATGTGGCATGCGCAGGCATGATCGTGTTTTTTTGTGGGTGTTTCGGGGGCGATATGGTTAGTTCAGGTGATGCGGGGGCGTTTATGGGCCGATGATTTTTACAGCTTTTGGGCTGAACCAGTCCGGAAACGGTGGCGGTTGTCCTGCGTCAAGATGGGTGAGCTAGGATATACTGTACGTATAGTTTAGAAACGGCCGGTTGACGATTGACTATCGATGGGCTGTTGGCAGTTAAAACCCCGGCGACGCATGGATGAGTCGGGGCGAACATGAACGAATGGACGAGAGTGTACCAATGATAAATCGATCGAGAATCCGCATGTCAGGTTGGGTATCAGGCTGGAAGACCGTTTGGAAAACCGGGGTGGCGGGCAATCGGGAACGCAACCTGCGCGGGCATGGCCGAACTGGAATGAGATTGAGTGGCGTGCTGTTGCTGATCGTGGTCAATGCCATGATGGGGCGAAGTGCGCATGGTCAAACTGATTTCAGTTTTGGGCCCACGCTGTCCACCGAAGCGATGCTGGCTAACCAGTTGGTTTTCATGGGTAGCGAAACATTGCGTAGCCCGGTGGCAGAGGGTTCGCCAACGGCGGCGCATTTCGAAAATTCCGCAGCGCTGTTTGATATGGCGTTGGCGTTGAATCCATCTGATGCCGAAGTCTGGCATACCCGGGCTGAGTTGGCACGATACATGGAGGATACGACGGGCTACATGAAAGCGCTGGCGTCGTATCGCAAGTTGTCGCCTGATGATGACTTCGCGGGCTGGGAATTGATGCTGGCACATTTGGATACGCTGCAAACGCTCGAAGCGCGTGTGGCAGAGGTTGAACGTTTGTTGACGTTGGAGCATTCGCAGCGAATGAGTCCTGCGTTGCGATCGCGAATGGCGTGGTATGTCAGCTTTCAGGCATTACAGCGCAACGATACGGCGAAAGCGAACAAGTATCTGAAGCAAGCCTTGACATGGGATCCTTCAAATATTGCGGCGGTGCAATTGGCGTTTGAGATTGCCGTCGAACGTAAAGCCGCACCGAAATGGCTCGGCGTGTTTCTGATGAACCTGGTGGAAGCCAGACCTGATGATCCGAAGTTGCGGTTTCAGTTGGCGCAATTGATGTTGTCCCAAGCAGCGTATACCGAAGCGGCGACGCAGTTCGATGCGGCCAAGCAATTGGCCGGTGGTGTGCCGGCCGTAGTTGAACTGGGTTGGGCCACGAGTCTGATTGCCAGCGAGCAGTATGAGGCAGGCCTCGAACGTTTAAACGCGATGATGCAGCAGTTGGAAGCGATTGAAGAAAAGTCATCAGAGGTTGAAATCACCGAGGAAAACAAGGCCGATGCGGAAGCTGAAAAAACAGCGATGGCGTCGTTGAGGCTCAAAGGTGAGACATTGCGACTGGTGGCTTTGCAACGGTTAAATCGAGATAACGAAGCGCGGGCTTCAATGGCACGACTGGACGGCATGTTGGTCAAACAGATTGCCAACGGCGTGGGCAGTGCTCGAGGTGAGCGGGTGTGGCTGAAGGTTTTGTTTGATCATCAAGTGGATGAGGCCTCGATCGAAGCATTGGGAATTGATGACCCTGTGGTCGCGCGTATCCGTGGCCACCAAGCGTTGGAAGCGGGTCGTGTAGAAGATGGAGAGGCACTGCTCGAGCCATTGATAATTCAAAGTGATTTGCAGGCGGAATACTTGCTGGCACGTCACGTGTTGCAAACGAATCCGCCTGATGGTTTGACGTTGTTGCAGGAACTGGTGGCCAAAGATCCCGCGCACGTGATTGCGGTGATGGCCAGTCTGGACCTGCGGGCCAAAGGGTTTCGTGGTGGTGTGACTGATGCGGCCAAACAGTTTGCCCAGCAGATACGTTCATGGGATGGCGTGTTGTTGAATCCAGATCCGGAAGAGAACTCATGGAGCCTGGTCAAGGTCGATGTGGACCCGACGCGTTTTGGCTACCTGGAGCCGATTAAGGTGAAGGTCACGTTACGGAATACGACCTCGTTGCCATTGTCGTTGGGTGAGCAAGGTGTATTGCCTGCGACGTTGGCGTTGTACATCACCGCGCGACAAGGTGGCGTGATTGTGCAACAACTGCCGCCGGTGATTGTTTCGATGGCACGACAATTGCGGTTGCGACCGCGTGAGATGGTGCAGGTTGAAGTGCCACTGGATAACAAGGCCTTGGGTTGGTTATTGACTACACGTCCGACAGCCCAGATTAATTTTGATATCACTGCGGTATATAACCCGGCATTTGGTGCGGGCGATCGTTTGACGGTGGGACTGGTCGGGGCCGTTGACCATACGTTCCATTTGGAGCGTGTGGCATTGCCGGTGACGGTTCGCAATGTGCAACGTTGGCAGGCAGCATTGATGGGGTCCAACCCGATGCAACGCATGGAATCGATGGGCCGATTTGCGTTACTGGGTGCGGCGATTCTTGAGATAGAATCCAACCAGAAAACAGACAGCTCCGGCCATGCGGCGCAGGAAGCGGTGGACTGGATCAATGGCTCGTTCGAGACCTTGGACGTGATTTCACAGGCATGGCTGGTGCGATTGATTCAGCCCGGTAGCAAGAACGCCGCGTTGTTTGCCCCGGTGCTGGACGTGGCCAGACAAAGCGAAGAACCGTTGTTGCGAATTGTGTATCTGATCAGTCAGATTCAGGATTCAGACAATGCGGATTTGGTGGCCGCCGCGGCAAGCGAGCAAGTTGAGATTGCCACGTTTGCGAAAAACCATCGTGAGGTGCTGTTGGCTTATGAAGAAGTCAAACGGCAACAGGAACAAGCGGCAGTTGAGACCGGCCCATGATCATGTTCATGATCGTGATGCGATCAATGTAATTGGCCAGAGAATGGGTGGCTGACCGTGTGCGTTAAAATCTCGGCGAGTAGTCGATGTACGTTCCTGTTCGATGGCCATACGAAATTCGAATGACGATCAATACTCGCGATTCCATTCGTGCCAGCCCCGGGTGAATACCGGCGGTTTGTTTAAGGAATAGCGTTAGCGTCTTCCGCTAAACGTGTGGTTGTGATGACTGAAACGCATCCCACTCTAACCACGCGTTTTATAGCCGCCGCCGTCATGGCGGCGCAAGTGCCTGTGTTTGACGCATGATTCACGCGGCCATAAAGGCGGGGCGGTTAACGATAAACAAACCACGCGCACGTGGTTTGTGGCATGAGTATTAACAATCAAGAACGCTTGAGTTATTCACAGGATTGGCATGTGATGCGATAGGTATAATGGCAGGATGACACAGACACAGATGCGAAAAACGAAGCAAGGGCCCGCGTTATTATTGTTTGATATTGATGGAACGTTGTTGCTCAGCGGTGGTGCGGGAATGCGGGCCATGCGACGGGCGGGGGAAGCCGTTTTTGGTGAGACATTCGTGTGGGATGGCATCGAGCCCTCGGGAATGTTGGATACGTTGATCTATGCAGAGGCCGCGGCCCTCAACGATTTTCATGATCATGCGTCGCATCACGATACGTTTCACGCGGTATACCTCGAACAGTTGGCGGCGGAATTTGCTCGGCCTGAGTTGCGTGTGGAGGTGATGCCCGGCGTGCTGTCGTTGTTGGCGAAGTTGCAAAAACGCGTCGAGGAACAGGGCGATGTCGTGTTGGGCGTGTTGACGGGAAACTATGCCGGAGCGGCTGCGATCAAATTATCATCGGCCGGGATCGATCATGATTGGTTTACCATTCGTGCGTTTGCCGAGGATGGTCCGGATCGACGCTCGTTGGTGGCGGCGGCGATGGATCAATATGATCGGCAATTCGGTCATCGACCCGACCCGCGACGGGTGATGGTGATCGGCGATACACCTAAGGATGTCGATTGTGCCAAAGCGCATGGCTGTGTGGCCCTGGCTGTGGCGACGGGGATTTACGACATGGCCACATTGCAGGCCACGCACGCGGATCACGTGGTGGAAGATTTGTCGGACCCGGGCGTGGTGCTGGGATTGTTGGACGGATAGATCGCCAGGGCAACTGGCTTCAATAGCAGCCGCCTTTATGGTGGCGCGATGGCCTGGGTTTAACGCACGATTCGCGCCGCCCATACAGGCGGCGACTAGAGCGGATTCACCTTCTCTCTAGCGCCACGGTCATGAATCGGTTATGACATAGGCTTCACGACAAGGAGGTCGATATGGCACAGGCATACTCAATGGATCTGCGGCGTCGGGTGATCAACGAT
>JAUHYI010000110.1 GCA_030426385.1 Phycisphaerae bacterium | reverse complement strand
GCCACCGGGCTCAACAGGCGTTATGGCGTGATGTGCAACGCTTGCTCGACGCAATCACGCCAAGCGACGCCGAGGGCTTCTTCAACCACTGCGGATACACGCTAGAGAAAAAGTGAAAACGCGCTAGCGTTGAACAACTTTCCAAACCGCATCGATGGCCTGGATAATTTTGTGCTTGGCCAGAACCTCGCCGGGTATTGACTGGGGTTTGGTGTTCCGCATGCCAAACATATGCCCACCCAACTGTGAGTTAAAACTCATCCCCATCGTCATGTTCATGGCATTGGGTCCCATTTTTTTCATGGCCTCGAGCTTTTCTTGTTGAGCAGCCGCAGCGGCTTCAAGTTTGAATACCTTGTCGGGCATGCTCATCGTATGTTCTCCAGCATTTTGCACCGCTTGCCACAGCCCTTTGAGATCATGAACACTATCCAACGGTGGCGACGTGTGTCGACCCAAGGGATCCAGTTGCAGCAACGTAAACGCCGCCTGGTCGCGCACCTCCGTGGGCAATTGCACTTGCTTTGCCAGACTCAATAATTTCTCCCAGGCATTGATATACATCGGATCAAGCTCAACCGCTTTCTGATAGTAATCACCTGCGTCCTTGTATCGATTCTGCGATGAACGCAGGTAGCCCAACAGATAATGCAACTGCGGATTGTCCGGCCGCTGCTCGAGCAAACGCGAAAAAACCTGCTCGGCAATCGATGTCGCCTGCGTCCCGGAAAAAACACCTTCGCAGCCGAAACAATGGCTTTCCATTCGGCCGAAACTGTCGGGCATCAATTCAAACGCTCGACGATAATGCTCGGCAGCTTCTTCATGCAATCCCAATTGCGATAACTGCACTGCTAACCGCGATTGAATGCAATACGCATTGGCGAAATGCGTCAACGCTTCCTGGTACATGGTGATGCCGCGTGTCAGCAAACCTGCAGAATACAAACGGTCCGCATCCTCTGACATACGAATCGCATGATTCACATTGGCTAAGAATTGCGCCTGCTGCTGATCGCCCTTGGCCATTGCGATTTTTCGCCACACGTCGTAAACACGCATCCGATCGCCGCGTCCCTGTTCGCCATCCGAGGGGTCAATCGCTACCGCCTGTTTCACGATTGCTTCAGCCTCTTCCAATTCATGAACACGCAATAATAGATCAGCTTTCCAGATGAGCGGCCGTTCCTCAAATTTATCCGCGGCGGCCAACTGATCGTAAAACACAATCGCATCCTGGCCACGTAACTGGCCATACAGTTCATACGCACTGTCATGACCACTGTCAGTGATCATCAGCGCTTCAAGAATTTCAATCGCCTCAGCATCGCGATTTACAGCATGTAATGCCGACGCCACGATTACGCCCAACGGTGGATAGGACTCTGACAGCGTTTCCTCCGCCAACAAATCCTTGAGATCGTCATGTGACCAATACGGTGCTTGCTCCACCAAGGCCAACACGTCCTGGGGGCGCTGAGCCTGATGATAAATCAGCACTAATGTCGCCAGCCATGAATCGCTGGATTCCTCGTTGTAAAACCTGTAACTGTTGTTCGGATCGACAGGCTTAATGCTGGCCTTGATTTGTTGAATCACCAGTTGCTGGGCTTCGACAAGTTGATTTATTTCGACCAACTGCAAGACCAATTGTTTGACCAAGCGTTCGTATCCCCATTGCTCTTCAGAGCCGCTCTGAGCTGCCAAATCATCGCGCATCATCGTCAGCCCCGTGTCGAGCCAATCTTTTCGTTCGAGCAACCAACCGAGGCGGGCCAGCGTTGCGCCGTGACTATTGGATGTATTCCACATCAATTGCCCGGATAATTGCGATTCATCGGGCTGGGGTTTGGGCTGTTGAGCCATTTCCAGATACAGGGCCACGCCTTCGTCCACACGGTCCACCGCCAACAGCGCCGACGCCAAATTCGATCGCAATGACCATAGTTGAACAGGATCATCCACGCGCTGCAGCGCCGCTTCGATCATTGGAATCAGTTGCGTTTGATGCCCGGTACGCGTTGCCAGATCCACGAACGATGTCCACATTGGTAAACTCGGATCGTCTTCCAATAATTTTTTAACCAACGCATAAACCTGCTGATCAAATCCCGCTTTGTTCAGTTGCTCTATGACATAAAAAGAAAACGTAAACTGCTGCATCTTGCCGCCAAGGGTTTTCAAGCGTGCCGCAGCCTCATCCACCCGGCCCTGTGCGATCAAACCCAACACGTAATAGGTCAACGCCTGCTCCCGCTGCGGGTTGTTTATCGCTGGCGTTGCAGACATTCCCGTCGAAACTGACGCGCCCCCGCTGCCCACCAGTTTCGCCATCAGATTGCCAAACATTCCCGTTGCGGGCTGCGACTCGGTAGTGCCAACGTCGGGCTCATCACCTTCACTACTTTCTTCACCTTCACCAACTTCTGTTTCAGTCGGGGTGTTGCTCACGATAAATTTCTTTTCCAACGCTTCGAACAGTTCCACGGCTTCGATTGAATCCACCAGATTCCATCGTGCGATCGGCACCTCATCAATATGCTCAACGATCAAAGCGCGGGCCAACGCTTTGGTGCGTTCGCCTTCATTAAATCGCAGGTTTTCGGTTGGCAGTTTGACGACCTCCACCAGAATTTCCCGCGCTTCGGATTCACCCAACACGGTCACCAGATCGGGCACCTGCAACCACCCCTGCGAATTGCCCTGACTGATTTGTGCGATTTGTCGCACGAAATTTTGACGCACCATCGAAGCATCCAACGTTCCCGGATCGATCACGGCTGATAGCTGCGTCAACATCGTACGTACCGACTCGGCCTGCCAGGGGTTCAGGGATTGCGAGGCGTCGGCCAATTTTCGCACGGCGTCAATCTGGGCTTCAGTATCTTGCGCTAAAGTGTCGGCCAACAAACGAACCAGTAACTGTTCGGCAGATTGTTTCGGCGACGCCACCGCAGCAGCATCAGTCGCGGCGTCAGTCACTTCACTACCCGCTTCTTCACCCGCATCACGGCCCGCATCAGTGGCACGTAACTTTTCCACGATCATCGGCCAAACATCCGGCCCGGGGATTACACGCACCATCCCGGCAAAACCTTGCGGCATATCGCCGTGATTCATTTGACCAAATCCATGCATTTGACCTGCGGATTTCATCGCGAGCTGTCGCTGTAACAACGCCACCCATTGCGCCGCCTGATCAGCAACTGGCAAGTTCGCTTTCGTGTTATTGAAATTTTTCAGGTCCGCCGCGAATTGTTCTGCTTGATTTTTCGGCTTGTTCGCATCGTCGCCTGCTGTAGATGCCCCATCATCTGTCAACTGACTCAGTACCGCTGAGGCGTCAATCAATTCCACATCATCACTGGCCATCGCCATCGATCCCAGGCCAAGCATGCCCACACCGACCACCCACCCCACCCGCGCCACCAGTTTTGCACGTGCTGCGATACCAACATCAGCATGACGAACACAATCCAGAACATAACCGTGAACAAACCGACCCATGAAATTGAACATAGAACCTCCAGAAAATTAGATGTGCGAAATGCAATTATCCCAGAATCCCGCTAAGACTGCAAAAAAATAACGCTTGCGATAGTCCTGCCGACTTTGAATACGATGAGGCGTTTTGATTTGTTCGACATTTTTAGCGAAAATAACAACCACAACCGTTACGCCTCGCATTATGTCATGCGGATGCGACAAACATCGGCCAAGCTCGGATCACACAATGCTGAATCAGCAACGCCCCACAGCCACGACTGATCCATTTGGAATTACACGCTGACATGGACTTGCCGACTGCTGCTCAACTCGCACAAAAACTCATGGCCGAGCACAAGCTCGACAAGCGTGGGTGGACGTTTGCGTTTAATCGTCGTAAACAGGCGTTGGGCATTTGCAACTACACCGACAAGCGCATTGAGCTGTCGACATGGTTTGTGATGCACAACGATGAACCTGCGGTGCGCGATACGGTGTTGCACGAGATAGCCCATGCCAAAGCTGGACCGCGTGCAGGACATGGGCCGAAGTGGCGTGCGATGTGTTTGAAAATCGGTGCCCTGCCGCAACGCACCTGTTCGACTGCAGCGATGCCACGCGGCGTGTATGTTGCGCAATGCCAACAGTGCGGCCATCAACATCATCGCCACCGTCGACCAGCCCGGGGCAGCTCGTATTATTGCGTGGACTGCGGGCCTAAACACGGGGCCTTGAAATTTGAACGGACCAATGCGTTAGCAACACAACGGGCAAACAATACGCCCGCCGCATCGACGTGATGTTGTTGATATCACACAGGTGTGATACGCATTCCACAAAAAACACGCGCGTGGTTTGTGGTTTTTATAGTTAGCCGCCGCCTTTATGGCGGCGCGAATCGTCGGTCAAACACAGGCCCATCGCGCCGCCATAAAGGCGGCGGCTAACGCGCGAGTTCTTCGTGGAATGCGTATCGCAGGTGATCCGACACGGGACGCTGCGCGTCGCCCGCTAAACGTGGGGAAATGCGCCGTCACGTACAGGGATACGTAGGAGAAAGTGGAAGGATTGAAGGGGAAATGTGGGGGGGGGGTTACGGTTGGATGACGACGGTGCTGTCGGTTTCGACGAGCATGTGGTAGACATCACGGACATCGTCGTCACGCATGCGAATGCATCCCATCGACATCTGCCGGCCAATGGATTCAGGTTCGATGGTGCCGTGAATGCCATACGACTGAGCTTTGCTGGTATTTTCATCAACGCCGAGCAACCCTAGCCAGTATTCGCCGATAGGATTTTTGGGGTCATCGCGGGAAAAACTTTCGCTAGTGCGCGGATTGGCCCACGATGGATTTTCCACCTTGCTGCGCGGCTTGACGATCCATGCACCGACTGGCGTGGAATCATCCGAGCCCAGGCCGATGGCAAAACTTTTCACGTACACCCATTGCTGGTCCTCGGGCAAACCCGGATCGCGCAAAAACATATCCATGCGAAAATCTGATTTGTCGATCACCACATGGAATGGGCCACGCACCAGTTTCAACGTTTGCCCCACCTGAATACGTCGCGCGGTGGTGTGGTTAATTTTTTCTAGAAATTGATATGGCACTTTGCATTGTCGAGCGATACTGCCCAAGCGGTCGCCGGACTTGACCGTGTAACTGGTGACCAAAGTATCGCCGGGCACCATGCGTGGATTCATCAGGGTGTATTCGCTGACACTGGTGAGCGTGGCGCGAATGATCTGAGCATCATCTGCGGACATGCGATCGCTGGCCTCGATCAGGATTCGACTCAGCAAGGTTCTGCCCTCAATCAATTGGCCGTCAGCGATCATGTTCAACCCGCGCTGGGCTTGTTCGGTGACCTGCTGATCGGTGGTGATTGATGGTGACGGTGCGCTGGGCACAGGCTGGGGCGCAGCGGGAGGCATTATGGTGCCCACCGATGTCAATGTGTCGGTCGTGTTCGTGTTGCGGGTTGGCTCGGGTTTTGCCGGGGAAACAGGTGCGGGCGGATCAATGGTCAGGATCGGCGAACGCTTGGGTTGCGGAGCTGGGCTGGGGGTAGGCGTAGGTTTGGAAACAGGCGCGGACTGGGGTGGGGATATTGTCGGGGTGGTTAACGTGGCGTGTGGTGTGCCCGTGCTGGTGATCGACTCGGTGTTGTCGCTAACCGCAGACGGGTCAGCATTGCTGCTGATGTCGGGACCAGATAGCCACTGGTAGATGAAATAGCCAACGAGCAGGACGACCACCAGAATGATCAATGGGCGCAGCCATTTGGGGCCGCGTCGTCGTGACGAAACCATGTATTGCCGACCGCTGCCGACGCGTGGAACTTGTGACGATAAAACCATAATTTATGAATCGGCCATCGTGGTCGATGGACTTGTGTTATCTGCGTGGTTAGGTGTTGCACTCGATTTTAGCGTGGATTGGGTCGGGGTGGTCTGTTGCTCTGTGATCCATTGCATGTATTGGGCGATGCGTTGTTCGTAGCCACGAGGCGAGGGGGTGTAGTAGGTTTTATCGACGCCGAGGTATTCCTGATCGACGTAGCCATCGGGGGCGTTGTGGGCATATTGGTAACCCTGGCCGTGTCCCATGCGTGCTTTTTCGGTGCGTGTGGCCGACATGAGATGTTTGGGCACAGGAATGGTGCGCTGGTGGGTCACATCATCCATCGCGGCATTGATCGCGGCGTAGCTGGCATTGGATTTGGGCGCGGTGGCCATGTAAATGACGGCCTGGGCGAGGGTGATGCGACATTCAGGCATGCCGATGCGGTGGACGATGTCGTAGGTTGACGCGGCAATCTGCACGGCGCGCGGGTCGGCATTGCCGATGTCCTCGCTAGCCAGGATTGCGACGCGGCGTGCGATGAACAACGGATCTTCGCCAGCATGCAGCATGCGGGCGAGCCAGTAAATCGCGGCGTCGGGATCGCTACCGCGCATGGATTTGATAAACGCGCTGATGATGTCGTAGTGTTCATCGCCGGTGCCGTCGTAGACCACGGCCTTGCGTTGCATGGATTGCTCAGCGACATCGAGCGTGATCTCGATCGGTGTCGAACCATCGCCCCGACTGCTGAGTATGGCAATTTCCAATGCCGTCAATGCGCGCCGTGCATCGCCATCGCTGGCAGTGGACCAGAATGCATAGGCGTCATCATCCACGGTGATCGGCAATGTGCCATACCCGCGTTCGGGATCGGCCACCGCGCGACGCAACACGAACGCAATATCATCCTCAGACAATGGCTGAAACCCGAACACTTGCGAACGACTGATCAACGGTGAGTTCACACTAAAAAACGGATTTTCTGTGGTGGCTCCGATTAATGTGATCACGCCTCGTTCGACATCGCCCAATAACACATCCTGCTGGGCACGATTGAACCGATGAATTTCATCGAGGAAGAAAATAGTTTTCTTGCCATCATTTTCCAGGCGTCGGCGAGCTTCGTCCAAGACGAATCGCACTTCCTTAACGCCGACCGCCGCGGCGTTAGCTCTCTCAAAATGACGGTGGGTGAACTGGGCACACAATTCGGCGAGTGTCGTTTTGCCAGTGCCGGGCGGGCCGTAAAAAATCACACTGGTGAGTTGGTCGGCTTCCAGCATACGGCGCAGCAACTTACCGGAACCTAAAAAGTGTTCCTGCCCGGCAAATTCATCGAGGTTACGCGGGCGCATACGCACAGAGAGCGGCTCTGCCGATTTGAGATTGGCCTCGCGTTGTGTGTCCCACAGTCCTGCCATGTATCGATCATAGCATTGTGCCGGGCAGTCGTCCGGTCTGAGGGTAGGTTTTTACCCTAATTGTGAGAGGCCAATTCTCGCCACATTCATCAGTTATCTCGACAAAAATATATCTGTGAGTAAAGCAGCTCGAACAGCCTGCCGATGACTAACCAAGGTGTCCCAATTCTGGCGCACCGTTTTGATGTCAGCGGATCAATGAGGCCCCAATTCCGCCACAAGAGGCATGTCCATTCACCAAGGTTGTGGGACACCACACATCACCAGGGAGTTTCGCGATGCTTAACAAGCTCAAGTCATTCACACTCGCCAGTCGTATTATTGCCATCACCATGGTAATTCTGATTGGGGTTGTGGCCGTCAACTATATGGTCTTCGTAGGCGGCTACAAACATAGCGCCGAAGAAGCGATGATCAAAAAGGCTGCGGCGTTCACCGCGGTGGCTGATGCTTCCAAAAACCATGCGGGCGAGCTGAATAAAATAGGTGCGTTTGATACGCAGAGCTTGTTGGCTGAACTCAAAGAAGTTCAGGCACAGGGACGCTCATACACCGAATCCAAAATTTTCGGCACGATTCCAGTCGTGGCTGGCTGGACTGCCGCAGAGCAAGCCGCCGAGAAAGAAGGCATTGAGTTTCACGTCAGTGCCTACGAAGCTCGTAACAAAAACAATGAACCCGAAAAAGGGTCATTCGATGACCATCTACTGCGCGACTTGACGGATCAGGTTAAGAGCGGCGGCGACACGGTCGCACATCGCATCAACACTGAAACCAACGAGTTGCACTACATGCGAGCGATCAAGCTCACGCAAGATTGCTTGATGTGTCACGGCGATCCGGCGGACAGTCTATCCGGCGACGGTAAAGATCCCGTTGGTTTTACGATGGAAAACTGGAAAGCCGGTTATATGCACGGTGCGTATCACGTGGTCATGCCATTGGACGGTGTGGACGCGCAAGTCAGTGCATTCATCGGCAATGGTCTGATGTGGACGGTGCCGTTGTGCATCGGTGCCGCCCTGCTGTTTATCTACCTGCTCAAGATCATGTTCGGCAAGCCAATCAACGCACTGATTGAACGAGTGAAAGATATTGCTCAGGGCGAGGGCGACCTGACCCAACGTGTTGAAGTCGATTCGACCGACGAAATCGGCGAGTTGGGCAAATGGTTTAATCAGTTCGTGAGCAAGATCCACGATGTCGTGGCTGAATTCAGCAGCGTGACCAGCGAAGTGGCCTCGGCAGCGACGGAAATCGCTGCCTCGAGTGAAGAAATGGCCACGGGCATGGAAGAACAATCAGGCCAGGTCTCCCAGGTTTCGGCCGCGATCGAACAGATGTCCGCCTCGGTCATCGAAGTCGCCAAGAAATCAGGCGATGCTTCGAATAACGCCAGCGAGTCAGGCCGTGTGGCTGAAGAAGGTGGCAACATTGTCTCGCAAACCATTCAGGACATGCAGGACATCAGCGATTCGGTCGGTGCTGGTGCCCAGAGTGTGGCTGAGCTGGGCAAACGTGGCGAGCAGATCGGCGAGATCATCGAAGTCATTAACGACATCGCGGATCAGACCAACCTGTTGGCGTTGAATGCAGCGATCGAAGCGGCCCGTGCCGGTGAGCATGGCCGAGGTTTCGCGGTGGTGGCTGACGAAGTTCGTAAGCTGGCAGATCGCACGACCAAAGCGACCGAAGAAATCGCCGACTCGATCAAAGCGATCCAATCGGAAACGACCGAAGCTGTTGAGCGCATGAACGCAGGCACGGATAAAGTGCAAGCGGGCGTGGGCCGAGCCACTGAAGCAGGCGAAAGTCTCAAGAAGATTGTCGCCAGTGCCAGCGATGTGGCGTCGATGATTCAATCCATCGCCGCGGCCGCCGAAGAACAATCGGCAGCCAGTGAGGAAGTGTCGCGCAACGTCGAAGCGATTTCCGCCGTGTCACGACAAGCCACCGAAGGCGCGTCGCAAGCGGCGTCCGCAGCGGCTCAGCTTTCAACCAAAGCCGAGCAATTGCAATCGCTGGTTGGTTCGTTCAAAATCAACGAAGGCATGCGTGCGAGTCGTTCCCATGACGCTGTGACAAGTCACGAATCGGCAACTGCAACGGCCACCGCATCGGCCCCGGCGTCCGCGTCGGGCAAGCCAACCAGCGATGATCTGCGTGAGGCTGCCAAGGCGTTCAAGGCATCGATGAAGAAATAAAACGACACGATGTCGAAATAACCATTCCCACAAAAGCGTCGAGGTAAAACTCGGCGCTTTTTTTAATCCGGTGTTTCCCATCAGGTCTGCGCATCGCGCGTAACTCGCAAGAATTGAAGCGATTCGCGTTATAGGCCCGTGTGGCGCTATCACGTCCTATACGTCAGGTATGATGACACATCGTCGATTATGCTGGGTTTTTCTGCCGATAGGATCAATACTGTGAAAACCACCCTACCTGTCAATTTGCATTTGGATGGGCGACGATGTGTCGTTGTTGGTGGTGGCATGGTCGCCACGCGTCGGACGACGGCACTGCTGCAAACCGGCGCCCAGATGGTAGTCGTCGCTCCGGAAATGCACGAGGAACTGGTGAAACTCGACGCGGATCACGAGAACCTCACGCTGATCCAACGAGCGTATCAATCCAACGATCTGGCTGATGCAATGTTGGTGGTGATTGCTACGGATGACACCATGGTCAACGACCAGGTCTGTGCCGATGCGCGGGCCGCTCGGGTGTTGATCAATCGTGCGGATATGCCCCAGGATGGTGATCTGACCATCCCGGCCCACGCTCACCATGGGCCGATCACGCTGGCGGTGCATACGCACGGTATTTCGGCCGGTGCATCGGCCACCATTCGACGCGAGCTCTCTGCATCGCTGGACCCGGATTGGCCCCGACTGCTGGCCACCGTCGCACCCCTGCGATCGGTTATCATAGAGCGCTTCGACGATCCGGCTGTGCGTGCGGATTTGCTCCGACGCATGAGTAGCACCGAAGCCATGGCCGCACTCAAGGCCGGACGCGAAGAAGCTGTCGTCGAACTGATCGAACGGATGATCAGCGAAACAGCCAACACGCAGCCGCAGACCGGCAGCGATCACCATGCCTAATCCGCCTTGACGCGGCTTAGCCACTAACTGTCCGCGGCTCATGAACGACACAATCACCATCTTTTCCATCGGCCTGCTCATTACCCTGTGCATGGTCAATGCCGGACTCACACTGGTCCAGGCACGACGGGATACTCACAGTTCCGAAAGCACCAACGCTTTCGATTGGTCAAGCGCATTGACGTGGACTTGTGCCATCGGTGCAGCGGTCATCTTTTTATATCGATGGCTGATCATTCACGATAACATTTCGGGTTCGGCGACATGGCAACCGCTCGCAGCGCACGTCGATGGCTTACTCCTACTCGCCGCCATGATCGCGGGACTGATTCTATATCTACAAAACCGATCGCGATTGCCCGGCGCAGCATTGTTCGGCTTGCCGGTCTTGGCCATCGTGTTGCTCTGGGCGTTATGTGCAGCAACCTTTACCTTCATGCCATTCGAACCTGCAACCATCAACGACACCGTCCACCGCATTGCGGTTTATCTGGGCACCGCGTTTCTCGCGATCGCTGCCGCCGCAGGTGGGTTGTATCTGTTAGTCCAACACCGGCTCAAACGCATGCAGACCGGCGGAGACATGGACAAACTTAAATCTCTGGCCAGCCTCGAAAAAACCGAAACGCTCATCATTCGATTTTCTGCCATCGGATTCGCACTGCTAACCATCGGTTTTATCACCGGCCTCATCATGATCACCAGTCGCGAAGAATACCTCTCGCCCGGCTGGTGGCATTCTCCCAAAATTATCCTGGCAGTCACCGCATACCTGATCTACGCCCTGGTCATGAACGTGCGACATGCTACCGCATTCCGTGGCAGTCGCGCAGCATGGTTGGCCATCGCGGGCTTAGTCCTGCTCGTCGCCACGTTCGGCGTCGTCACCGCATTACCCGCCGCCCCCATGTTACCCCCGCATACCCCTCACACGCTAGCCCCGCATACTGTGTCACCTGCTGTGACCGATAGCAACAACAGCACCAACAACAACGTCACACCCACGTCTCCGTCCCCCACCGCCAGCGTCACCGATCACGACAAGGGGGTGGAGTGATGCGATTACTGATGCTCGGCGTATCCCATCACACCGCACCCCTGGCCGTGCGCGATCAATTGGCCGTCGCTACCACTGACGTGCAGGCGATCTGTCGCGATTTTCGCAGTAAATTCAATAGCTGCGAAATTTTTGTCCTCTCCACGTGCAACCGCACGGAGATCTACATCGCCCGACGATCGCACGAACAACCCACCATCGAACAGTTACGCCAATACCTGGCTGACCGTGCGGCCATCGAACTCGAACAACTCACCAGCGTCAGCATCGTGCGCGAAAATGAAACCGCCGCCAAACACTTGATGCATGTCGCCGCAGGGCTCGACGCGATGGTGCTCGGCGAATCGCAAATTCTCGGCCAGGTCAAACGCGCCTACGATGCCGCGGTCAAAGCCCAAGCGGTCGGCCCACAATTGCACGGCCTGTTGCAACGCACCATCAGCACCGCCAAAAAAGTGCGACACGAAACCGGCATCGGGCGCGGTCGTATGTCCATCGCTTCGGTCGCGGTCGATTACGCCAAACAGATTTTCGAACGCTTCAACGATAAAACCATCACGGGCATCGGCGTGGGCGACATGACCAAAATCATGTTGCGACATTTCGACCATCTGAATGCCAAGCGATTATGGATTACCAACCGCACCACGGAACGCGCGAAATTGTTGGCCGATGCCCTGGGCATTCACGCCCCACGCGGCGGGGTCCGCGCTTTCGACGATCTGGATACGTTGCTGGTTGAATCCGACATCATCGTCACGGCCACCGGCGCGACGGAACCCATCATCACTGCCGCCCGCTTGCGTAAAATTTTAAGCAAACGTCGTGGCCGACCGCTTTTGATGATCGATCTGGCTGTACCGCGTGACATTGAATCCGCCGTTGGCAATCTATCCAACATCTACCTGTCGAACGTCGATGATCTGCAACAGGTTGTGGCACAATCGACTGCCGAACGCCAGCACGAGGTCACCCGTTGTCAGGCCATGATCCACGACGCCGCGCTAGCCGCCATGGCCCAGGTGCAACACAGCGATGTGGGCCAACTGATCCGCCAATTGCGTGAACGCCTGCATACTCTGGGCCGGGATGAGCAAGCCAAACTGTCCGCGCGCATCGCTTCGACGGATCCCGAAGACTTGCCCGACCTGCTCGAAAAATACACCCAGCGTCTGATCAACAAAATCCTGCACGTCCCCTTATCCCAGATCGATGCAACCGATCCGCACGCGCCCATGGGATTTTACGCTGCAGCATTGCAACGCTTGTTCGATCTCGATCCCCCGCCCCCCTCCACGCCCGCCACACCTGCCACACATGCTCCCTCCGCATCAACCGAGCCGACCACGCAAGCGAACACACCCCCCGCCCCCTCACCCGCCCTACCCACGACGCCCCCCACAACTCCCGCGCCCCCCACGACTCCCCCCATGGTTTCCTCCCTCACCACCAAGCCCCCTACTGTTAACATCACCCCCTCCCCAGCGCCCACATTTGATCGCACCTGATTGCACTTGGTAATCTACACGTCGTGATGATGTCTAACGCTGTACCAATTCCCAAACACCAACCGCGCAAATGGATCGTCGCCGCTGGCATCACACTGGTCGCCCTCTCCATCGCATTGCAAGGGCAATTCCAATTACCTCAACATGCCACCTGGGCCAGCGTGCTGATTGTCCTGCTTGATTCAGGCGCACACGTCGCGGCCATGTGGCTCGCCGCCATCGGCTTTGGCTGCCCCATCGTTCAACGATTGCGCCGCGATCCCCATCGCATGCATCTGGGTATCATCGAAGCCGGCCTCGGCATGGCATTCATCCTCACCGTCAATTGGATCGCCGCCACGCTCGGCATCCTCAACATCGTCACCGCATGGGCATTCATCGGCCTGGGGATTCTGCTCGCCATCGCTCACGCCATGCACCGCGCCCATCCCATGCGCATTTCCGATCCGCCGTGGCTCACCATCCTCGCCCTGCCCGCGGCCGCCCTTATCCTCGTCGCCACACTCTGCCCACCCAGCACCATCTGGGCCGTCGAGGCCTACGGCTATGACGTGCTCAGCTATCACATGCAACTGCCCCGCGAATGGCTCGAACTCGGCGTCATGACCGGACTCGATCACAACGTCTACAGCTACTTGCCCAGCCTCGTCGAATCGGCCTACACACTCATCGCCACCATGCGCGGCCAGACCGTCTCGTCCATCTACGCTTGCCAGATTTTCCACGCGTCACTCGGCGGCTATTTCATCATCGCACTCGGACTCACCCTCCGACAACTCGGCTTCGAACGCGCCGCGTGGTTCGGACCCGTCATGGTCATGACCACACCCTGGTTCATCATCACCAGCGCCTCGGCCTACAACGAAATGGGCGTCCTCGCTTTCACAGGACTCGCATTACTACTTCTCTTCCAACCCACACGCCCCACCCCGTACGCCGCCACGCTCGCTGGCTTCGCACTCGGACTGGCCACACTCGCCAAACTCACCGCGGGCGTCATGATCGTCATCCCCATCATCATCGCCGTCGCCCTTCGCTTGCATCATCACGTCCGCTGGCAGTCCGCTCCCAATCGCCGACAAACCGCCACCATCGCCTCGGTCGTCGCGCTCGGCGGATTGCTAGCCATCGCGCCCTACCTCGTCCGCAACACCATCTGGACCGGCAACCCGGTCTTCCCCATGGCCACCTCCGTTTTCGGTTCGGCTCATTGGACGCCAGAACTCACCAAACGTTGGCACGACGCGCACGGGCCCAATGCCTATCAAATACGCGACGGCCTATCACTCACCACCCAATGGCTAAGCAACCGTGGCTACTCCGCCATCGGCGGCTCACCACAAAAACGCGACAGTCGCAACGTCGCACGCTTCGATCTGGCCAACGGCTTCCCACTGTTCTGGATCATCGCTTTCGCTGGTGCAACCCTCGGCATCTTCTGGCGACGCGCTCGCAAACTCACCCTCGCCATGATCCTCATGCTCGGCGTCCAACTCCTGTTCTGGTGGTTTGCCACCCACCACCAATCGCGTTTCCTCATCCCCACACTCATCCCTGCCGCCATCTTCCTCGGCATCGGTGCCAGCCGACTCGAAATGCTTATCGAACGCCACGCGGGCTACCTCTTTCCCATCATCCTCACTGCTTTCGTACTTACCAGCATCACCATCGCCTATCGATCCGTCTTCTCCCAAACCATTCCGCTCAACAATGGCCAACGCGCTCCCATGTGGATGCTCATCGATTCACTCCCACGCCTCGACATGATCGACAACACGCCCGCACCCGTCGGCGACCATGAACTCAACCATGGCCCCACCGCCAGCGGCAAAACCTACCTCGTTGCTGACAATTCCAGGCTCCTCTACATCCGCGCACCGTTCACCTATCAATCCGCTTTCGATAACAACACACTCGGCGACGCCATGCGCTTAGGCGATGCCACCGCCTACCTCAAACGCACCGGCCACACCCACGTCTGGGTCCATCACAGCGAACTCAACCGACTCCACAACACCTATGGCTTCGACCCCGCCGTCACCTCCGCCTCCATCGCCAACCTCGCCCAACGCGACCACTGGCAAATCGAAAAACAAATCGCCAACACCATCACCCTCTACCGCCTCCCCTAACCCCCCCCACATTTTCCCCCGCACACTTCCCACGCACACTTCAACCGAACACTTCAACCCACAAACTTAACCATCACCACCAACCGCCGCTTGCGGCTTAGCGTTCTCCTCTTTCCAAACATTCCATTCACCCCCCATCACAACACCACCAGATCCCCAATTAAAAATCTGCGTCAATCTGTGAAAATCTGTGGACAAAACTCTCCATGTACGGCTCTCACCTCTCCATCGCTGGCGGTTTACAAAACGCCCTTCTCGCTGCTCGTGATCTTCACATGGATTGCGTGCAGGTCTTCACCAAAAACCAGCGTCAGTGGAACGCACCTCCGCTCACTGATGAACAGATCAAAACCTGGCACGAACATCGCCAATCCACGGGCATCAACCACATCGTCACCCACGACAGTTACCTCATCAACCTCGCCAGCCCCAACCCCGAAACGCTTGCCAAATCTCGCGCACTATTTCGTGATGAACTCGAACGCTGCGAAGCGCTCAACATCCCGTCGCTCGTCGCCCACCCCGGCGCACACATGAAACAAGGCGAAGACGTCGGCCTCCAGCGCATCGCCGACAGCCTTGATGCCATTCACCACGACCTGCCCGGCCTCACCGTTCGCACCTGTCTGGAAATCACCGCGGGCCAAGGCACCACGCTCGGCTACAAATTCGAACACCTCGCGCGCATCATCGAACTGGTCAAACAACCCGAACGCCTGGCCGTCTGTCTGGACACCGCCCACCTCATTGCTGCGGGCTACGACCTCACCTCCGCTGACGGCTGCCGTGACATGCTCGATCAATGTGAGGCAATCGTCGGCCTCGACCGCATCCACGTCTGGCATCTCAACGATTCCAAAACGCCCCTCGGCAGTCGTGTCGATCGTCACCACCACATCGGCCACGGCCACATCTCGCTCGACGCCTTCGCGGTCATCGTCAAACACAAAAAATTCAAAAACATCCCCAAAATCCTCGAAACCGCCAAGGAAATCGCCCCCGATGGCCGTGATTGGGACACCATCAATATCGAAACCCTCAAAAACCTCGAAAAATCCCCCGCCCGCAAAAAATAACCCCCCCACATTTTCCCCTGTGTCATTAGTCTCCTACGCCCCCACCCTTCCCGCCGCTTGCGGCTTAGCGCCCCCATTTTTACCCAACTCCCCTTCCCCTCACCCGCCTTACTAGCCCCAATCCCCTACTTCCTACTTCTTCGCTCCTACATTTCCACTCCCTCAAAATCCTGCACCAATCTGTGCAAATCTGTGGACAAAACTCCCTCCTTCTTCTCTTTGCCTCTTTGCCTCTGCGGTTAATCACTTCTTCTCCCCCCGACT
>JAUHYI010000109.1 GCA_030426385.1 Phycisphaerae bacterium | reverse complement strand
CGAGATACATGGTTATCATAAATTCATCATCAACGATGAGACATTTTTTGCGTATTGTGGTCATGATCTATCTCCAGAAATGCCTGCGGGAATTCGTATTGCCACAGCTGTGCCATTTGTGCCCTCGACGTTGAGGGTCGCCTGTAATTGCTTAATGAGTCCGCGAACAATCTGTGTGCCTGCATTGGTGCTTGAAATGTCGGATTGATAGAAATTGTTGTACGACTGGCCGGAAAACCCAATGCCGTTGTCAATCACTTGCAGCAATACGCTGCCATCGGGTTGCAAACTATAGTTCACCTGAATGTGGCCATCCTTGCGATTGGGAAATGCATGTTTAAACGCGTTGGTGATAAGTTCAGTCACTAGAATGCCAAGGGGGACGGCAAAATCGAGTTCGACAACTTCAGGGTCGACTTGTACCTCGAGTTTAATATGATTCTGTTCGTCGAGAAAACCATCGGCAATCTGTGGGCATAAATCCTGAAGAAACTGATCCACATGTATTTTTGACAGTGTCTTGGATTCGATGAGCATGCCATGGACGATGGCCAAAGATTTAATACGTTGCGACATCGTTTTAAACGATTCTTTGGCGGCGGCGTCATTGACCTTGACCGATTCGAGATGGAGCAGGGCCATGACCTGTTGCAGATTGTTTTTAACACGGTGATGGACTTCGCTGAGTAGCAGGTCGCGTTCGCCGATGGTTCTTTTCAGGGCTTTTAAAGTTTGATGTAATTTTCGGTCGGCGATATTTTGTAGATACCCATTCCACAAAAGTAGCGTAGCCAGCAAGAGAATGGTGATGTTGGTTACAAGACTGAGCCGGAAGTTAGGAAGGATAAGATCCATCCGCGTGGCGATCAGTGCGAGCCACGCGAGAATGATGGGAGCGATCGCGATTGTGGGCAGCATGCGTCGTACGATGCGACTGCCTGCGCGGTTACTGATGACGATGGGATACCATCCCCAAGTAGGTTTATAAAAGAGCAACGCTAGAAACAACAGGACAAAACCAATCGCGGTATGCAATGCCAGTGCGGTAAATATCCAGACTTCATACAAAGCATGCGTGTCGAGCAGGTAGCCCGTTAATGCGGTGGAGGCAATGATGAGGCCGGCAGTGGTGATGATAACGTACAACCGCTGCAGACTTGGGACGTTGAAGTGAATGATGGCCAGGCAAATGCTGGCCGCGAGAAAATTGATCGCAGTCGCTGGCGACATGTACGCACGCTGATTGTCGCTGGTGATGTCGAATAAAATATGGTCCAGGCCGGTGCTGTGTCCAAAGGATGCGAAGGCCAGATTGGTCAGCGAAATGCCCGCGACCGCGATGATGGCGATCCGGGTCAACAGGTTGGCCAGTACGTTTAAAGCAGTGTGCTGAAAATGAATATTGAGTAACGCCCAACCGCAAAGGATAAAGGAGATGCAGGTCGTTGGGACCATCAAGGCGAAGCCAGGCCGAATAAACAGCAACGTTTCAAAATGCAATCCCCAGCCGAATACAAGCACAAATGTGGAAAGCAGAATGGCAAAGGCGGCAAAGAATGACGCGAATAATCGTGTGGACCGAATACGTTGTCGTATCGTATGATCTTGCAGGTCCAGGAGGGTGGTGAGTGGCGTGTCAGTGTGCGATGTGTGCAACCGTGTTGTTCCCTGCGTGAGTGGCTAAAGCGTTACGAGTACGTATCAAACGAAAATGAATGTAAATCAAGCCTCCGTGAAAATAGACTGTACTTGCAAATATATAAATTTAACCGCCAGCTAAGAGGTCGAAGTGATTACTACTAGTTACATTATCACAATTTTGTAATGAATTGCACGATAAATATGTAGAGGGATTTTATGGCCTAGCTGTTTTGCACCATATCCCGGGCGGACTCATGATTTGATATTGAAAATGCGAGCAGGGATTCTATTTGTTTTTCAATGTCTTTGGCACCACAAATTGCACCAGTCACTGCGAGGCCAACGGGGTTGATTTGAGCAGGTTGCAATTGAGCGACATTGTCAGAATTGATGCCTCCGATGGCCAATGCGGGTAGGCCGTTCCATTGAAGATAGTCGCGTAAATAATCAGGGCCGACGATGTGCTTTTTAATTTTCGTGGTGGTGGGAAACATGGGACCCACACCACAGTAATCCGCGCCGTCGCGTTGGGCTTGTTTGGCCTGTTCGAGATGTGACGTACTGATGCCGACCAGCAAGTTGGGAAACGCGCGTCGCACTTCCCGGCAAGGCAGATCCGATTGGCCCAGGTGGACGCCGTGGGCCCCTGACATTTGAGCGATGTCCGGGCGATCATTGATAATGATGTTGGCACGGTCAGCCAATTGTTCGACCAGTTGCGTAGCACGGCTTAACAGTTCGCCGCTGTCCATATTTTTTTCGCGCAGTTGAATGCAATCCGCCCCGGCGTCGACGGCCAAACGTGCGACGTCGAACCATGCATGGTGCGTGCAAAGCGCTTCAGTGATGAGCACGCACAAACGCCACCTCGGCCGCAAGCGTGTCAGGCGTGCAGTCAACTGTTTTTCCAATTCATAACCACGGTAACGCAGCGATTCAATACGCGCGGCCATCTGCGTCGTTGACGAAAAGTCGGAAGAAATCGCGGGGGAAACAGTGGGGTGCGGGGGAATTTTGGAGTATTCTTCGATGGCTCGCAGCGCTTCGCTCAGGCGTTTTCCAGCGGCGATAGCGACTGCGACGGCATCGGTGCGCTGGGTTTCGCCGGATGTGCTCAGGGTGGTGCCCACATCGCCGGGCGTATCACGGTAGGGGGTTAAATCGCCGAGCGTTTGCAACGCTGTCGCCAGATCGTGACGAGCATTTTTGATGGCTGATGACAGGTTCGCATCATCGATAAGAAATCGGGCCGCATCTTCCATGACGCGCAACGCTTCGCGGGCGCGGTTGGCGTTGGCATCGATGAGTCGATAGATCGCGGTGAAATCGTTCACGAGTTTGGGCCGGGTTGTGTGGTGGGTTGTGTGGTAGGCTGCGTTGTAGGCAGTGTGATAGGTTGTGTCGTCTGTGGGCGGGCAGGTTGGGACGTGGGAGATGGCACGGATTGCTGCGCGGGTGGTTGTGGCTTGGCTTGTGATACCGGTTGCGGCGGGGTGGGCAGGGCCGAACGGTCTGGCATGGGCGTGTGTGAAGGCGTGTGTGGGGGCGTGGGGGGGAGCGTGGGGGGGTGGGGGGGGAGTAGGTTTGCGCTTGTCAGTTGGTACAGGTTAAGTCCCAGTGCGGGCAAGTGGGTCAACACTTGGGCCGATGGTGGAATGTCCGCGGTAAACACATCTTGGCGTTTGGAATCGGCTAAAAATAAAATCGAGTCGTGGCGATCCAAATAGTCGCTGATGCCCGCCATGTGAACCGAGGGCAACAGTCGGCCGGCGTACACCAACAATGCCGCAGGTGGATCGTGTTGGCCCAACCAATACACCGGCGCGGCGTGGGCCTGTTGCAACAACAGGGTCGCATCATGTCGCGCAGGTTGACGCGTCAAAGCACTGCGTGATGCGGGCAGGACAATCAGGGATAGCATCACGATCGACCAGATGCCCCAGGTTATCACCGCTCGCGCGGCATAGTGTCGCAGTGTCCAACGAATGCTCAACGCTGCGATGGCCACCAAGCCGATGCCCATGCCTAGCCAGTATCCCCATCCGGGATTGGATGTCAGATGAACGCTCAAATAGTCCGCCGAAACCAAACGCGTTTGCATGGCCAGGAACGTTGGCACCGCGATCGACAGGGCAACCACAAACACCAGGTGTGGCCAGCGCAACCATCGCCACACGCGCGGGGCTCGGCCTTCGTCGCACAGGTCTTTGTATTGCCGCACGATCTGTCCGAGCAACACGGTGCCCGCTGGCAGAATCGGCAGCAGGTCGACATAACGACTGGCATTGTCGAGAACCAACGTCGCCGATCCGCTATCCGAGGCCAACATCGGCAGGGCAGGCGGCGTTCGCCAGATGAGCACGATGACGGTGGTCGTGACAAACCATGACCAACTCAAAAACAATCGCAAACGCACGCCGCGCGATGACGTACTGAAAGGTTGAATCAACGCACCGCCCAACCACATCGGCCACGGCATCAACAACGCAGTCAGTAATGCCAGTGTCCAAGGGTCAGCCCAATAAGCGGCGGACAAAGTGGGCAGCAAACTATCCCAGCCGCGCGGCAAGACCAGATCCCATGCTTGCGGATTGAAATGCTGAGCATAAACCGCCCAGGGTAAAGCGGACAACGCTCCGATCACCGTCGCAGCGGTGAGGCCGATGAGATGGCTGGGACGACGTGGGCATAACCACAACATCATGAACAGCGGCGCGATGATTTCGATGGCCGAACGTGGGCCGATGGTGAGCAGGGTGGCGCCGATACATCCACCACAAAGGACCCAACCAATAAACACGCGTTCCACACGTGGCATGGTTCGCATCGGGCGCATCGCCCACAAGCCTGCGGCAATGCCAAGTGATACTAAACCTAAATGCACCGCAGGTGTGGTGGCCATGCGTCCGTAATAAATCACCGCAGGCGAGCCGGCGAAAATTAACGCAGACATCGATGCCGCCACAGGCCCGACCAGAGAATGACCTGCCCAGAAAACCGATGCCGTGGCAATCAATATCGCGATCACCGAAACCAGTCGCGCGAAAAATACATAGTCCTGCGGTGCGATGTCATACGCCGGGCCTTGAATCATTTGGCCGGCCGCAGTGGTGATGCGAAAACTCAACCGATGCAGCCAACTCAATCCGGGGGGTTGATCAAACAGCGGCGTCATGTTGCGAAATGGTACGAGCCGTTCGCCGAACACCGGATTGGTATGCGCGATCTCGTGATGTTGCAGGCGACTGGAGATGGCCACCGCGATCGTGTCGATCTCTTCCGGGTGCGTCGCATCAGCGCGATGCAATTCGATGCCCAACGGTATGGCCGCCAGTAACACGCATCCCAACATCATCAGCCATGCACCGCGACCGCGACGTTGAGGCGGTCGTGTGAGTTTGGTGGGCTTGTGTGGAGCATGAGGGGGCGGGGGGGGTGTGGCATGATTGGGTTTGGTGGAGCGGGAAGATTTTTTCGTGTGAGGCGAAGCGATCGCGGGAATCGGCTCGGCCAGTTCGTAGGTCGGCCCGTCCTGTTTGGGTTCCAGTTTTACCTGCGGGATTGCCTGCGGGACTGCCTGCGGTTTAACTTCCGGCTTCGACATGGAGCTGGCTTGGGCTGGCACATCATCGGATGTTTTTCCGGATAATGCTTCAGATAATTCTTGGGCTAAGTCTGGAATGTCTTCCGCAGATGAGCCCGGGTTTGATTCTGATTCTGATTCTGATGCGGATTGCGGTTTAGCCGATTGGGCCATCGGATTCCGCGGCGAGGCAGGGCGGGAATCCGGGGATAAATTCGGGGTTGAGTCCGGGGGAGAGTCCGAGGGTGGGGCCGGGGGAGAGTCCGGGGGTGGGGCCGGGGGTGGGGTCGATCCTGATTGGTCGGGCGTGTCATTCACCCCCACATTTTAACCGCAACCCCCCCCCCCACACATCCCCCACCCCCCACACATCCCCCCCACACATCCCCCCCACATATCCCCCACACATCCCCCCCACATTCCCCCTGCATTCCTGTGCCATGTGCAAAACGCTCAACTATTTTTTGACACCATCGCGGCCCAGCAGATTATTGTCCAGTTGTTGCAGGTGCGCTTTGATGCGTTGCAGGCGTGGCCCATCCAACGGACGGTGGCCGAATCGAATTTCATAAAACTGTTCGGTCAACGCGATCACCGGATCAAATCGAAACGGATTATCGTTGGCCAATTCCTCGGCAAAACCAAACGGCGTTTGCCATGATGGCCGTACGTATCCATGCCGATCCAGTTTGTCGAGCATGATCAAATAGAAACGCAATTGCTTGATCAGTCGTCTGCGATCGGTGCCGGGCATATGCGTTAATTGCAAGGCGGTTAAGCGTCGCCGACGCACGATCAGAATGCGAATCAAACTGGCCATCCCCAACACGATTCCCAGGCTGATGACCGCCGCGATTGAGCCACTGATACGATCGTATCGCCACATGTCGGGCAATTTTTTCAACCAGTCCAGGATCGGTCCGTACCAAGATTCAGGATCGTCCTGCGCTTTGGCCACGCGCGTTCGCACATCGGTAATCATTTGATCGCGTGTCTGTTGATCATAGCTCACGACACTGCGCAGCCATGCGAATTCCGCATGTTCGTACAACGACCGCATCGCGGCGAACCAGCCGGTCCCCACAGAATGTTCCGCGTTGACCGCGGCGGGTGGCGTGGCATCGATTGGTTGCCAATACATCTGTCCGTCGGCGTCGGTTAGCCGAACTTCGCACCAGGCGTGGGCATGGGATTGTCGGATGACATAGTATCCGCCGATCGCGTTGTATTCTGAGCCGTAATAACCTGTGACCAGACGCGTGGGTAATCCGATAGTTCGCAACATGGCCGCCAGGCCCGAGGCAAACAACTCGCAGTGGCCGCGTCGATCGTTGAACAGAAACTGAATGACCGGGTCCGTCGATTTGGGCGACGGTGGGTTCGTTAAGTCATAGCTGAATTCCTCACGCAAAAAATCAGCCAGAGCCTGCACAATTTCCAAGTCATCAGGTGTGCTTAATTCATCAATTTGCCGGGTTAGTCCCAACGGTTCGATGACACTGCGTGCCAATCGCCGAACACGCTCGGGTTGAACCGGCCAATCCCGTGCGTAAGTCAAAGTCAACATGTTTTTCGCATCGCCAAAGCGGGCGCGACGTTGCCCTGATCGGCGTGATGAGGCATACGGAGAATTGGCGAGCGTGTCAGCATTGGCTTGTACTTTGGGTGTGTTTTGTTCGTCGGCATCTTCAGGTAATGATGCATCGGGCCACAACACGCGTTCGCTCGGGGCGGTGTGGATCGTGCGCGCGGCGATGATGTCATATACCAACGCGCGATTGCCTTCGGGATCCGTCATCAAGCGTTGATCCCACGGATTGATCGTGGCAAATTTAATGTGCGTGCTGGTCAGGTGAGTCGTTGGGTATAGCGTAAAAAGTGGCGTCGATTCATTTTGGCCCGCACGCAATGTGATGGATGCATGAATCGAGCCTGCATCACGGCGACTGCTTGTCGTCTGATCGATTTCATCGGACGCTTGCGAGGTGTCATCTGCGTTTGCATTTGTGTTTGGGGCTGTCGCTTCGTCTGACGGTTGAGTAAAAAATTCTGAAAAATTCGCGGCGATCCCCGGTGCCATTTCAATACTGCGGTCGGCACTTTTCACCATGGAATGGCGATACCATGTCGTGTCCTTGGCACTGTATTGATCGAGCACCGCACCGCGCACCAGCCAAGTTGAACCGCCTGTGTCCACTTGATGGTTTCGGCGAATGCTCATCGACAGGATGGCTTCACGACTGCCGGTGGCTGGCGGTGGACCGCCCAATCTGATTTCATCACTGAATCCCACTTGTTGGTTGATCTGGCTTGTTAACGCTGAATTCTGACGCAAGCGATCCGAGCGTGGCATTAATAGAAACACCACCGCACCAATGGTTGCACAGATCAAACCCACACCCGTGGCCGTGATACGAAAATGCCAACGATGGCCACGGGTCACCACCGCTTTGGGGCGGATCACCAGCGTGCCTTTGGGGGCAGCGGTTTTGTTTTTGTCCAGCACCATGTCGCTGGTGGTTTTGAGTTGAAAAATCAGCACGGTAAACAACGCGAAGATGCAATAGATCACCAGCATCACGCCGAACAGCATGGAATCGCTGAGCATGCTGCCGGCAATCATCAACAACAAACTCAACACCAGAATCTGTGCGTATTCACGATTTGATTTGCGCCCGTACAGCATTAACACCTGCAACCACAGCACAAAATGCCCCATGGCCAGCATCACCTGGCCACGCTGGTAATACAGATCAAACACCAGCCAGATCACGCTTGCCAAAACCCCGAGGGTGATCATCCATTGCTTCAACGGTTTGCCGCTTGGACCTTCCACCACATGCCATGCCAGCAGTCCCAGCGAACCAGCGACCAACAGCAATCCCGGATTCCGTTCCGCCATGCAAAACGCACCGACGCCCAGCAACACCTGGATCGTCACCAGCTTGCGAAATAGGAAGATCAAACTCATGCGGTTTCCCCCAGCTCTTCGCGACGTGATGCCACCTTGGGTTGTCGTTGCAACAACTGTCCCGGTTCGATCAGCGCGGGCTTGGTCGCTAACAGATGGTCCGTTCCGATGATCATCGGCCGGGCATGCATGTTGTCCGCGCCTGGACGCACCATCACCGTTGGCTCTTCGGTGAGTCCCGGAATGTCATCGCGTCGTTGAGTCACGTCCAGCATCGACAATGATTCCAACATTCGCATTCGGTGTGGCAAGCTATGGTGCATCGGGAATACTGCCGAGGGTACACCCAACACGAGCAAACCGATTTGGAAGCCGCGCAGATACGCATCGCAGATGACCGATGACGCCAGACTGATCACCAGTTCCGCTTGTTCGTGTTTGGTTTCCAGTTGTTTTTGCCGTATTTTTTTTTCTTTGCGTGATGGCTTACGCAAACCGGTGGTGACCGAGGCGGGTTCTTCGCTGCCATCCCACAAAAATCGCATGTCCACGGCCAGCATCACACGGGGCGGGCAAGGTTGTGTCATTTCCCGCGTGACAAGATTGCTGCGTTTGGCGGTTTGTTTCCAGTCGATCAATTTCATGCTGTCGCCCTCACGATAGGGCCGCAATCCAAAAAACTCTTCGTTGCCGCCACCTTTTTCTAATCGTTTGCGCCCCAGCGGATCGATCGTCGACAATCGATTCACCATCCCGCGATCCATGCGATACAGCCGTGGATACACCAGCACCGTATTGATTTGATCCACCACCATCACTCGCCGCAACACGCCGAACGGAAATGATGTTGACAACATGATTCGCTCAAAACGCATGTGTCCGCGATGGCATGGCCAACACGGCGCCTCGGCCTGCGCCGTTTGATGCGGCCCCAGATGCATCACCCAGCCATGCGGTCGGCCTTTCAATCGCGCCGGGTCGTCGTACATCGGCCCGAACCGACGCCAACCTCGAAATCCTTTCCCCCACGTTTCCGAAACCATCATGCCAAACACGGGAAACATACCGCGATTCACCAGTCGATAACGTAGCACCGTCATCTGTCCCACCACCCCGTGACTGGGCATCAAACGTTGCACTTCAATTTTGCGCAGCATCTGCCACGACAGCACCATGGAAACCAGTACCCCGCCGATCATCAAACCAAACGCCCAGAACAAAAGTGGCGCTTGCGTGTAATACGACGCGGCCAGAATCAATCCCGCAATCACCAGATACACCACGCCCCCGGGCCCGATGTCGGTTCGTAGTTTGACTCGTGTTGCGGGTGATTTCATAGGCACAAAAATTCGATGGTTGCTTTGGCTTCTATGGATTTTGGGGCTTGGGGTGCGCATGGGGGCACACCGATTCGCACCTGGCGATCAATCAAATTGTTTGCCCGCTTCGATCGATTCGCGAATTACATCAGGCTTATCCAACGGCGCATCACGGCCTTGCGACATCGTGATCAGTAATCGTTTATTCCCGCTCGGCAAGCGCATGCTTTGTCGTATCGGGGCATAGCCGCGCCCACGCACGGTGATTTCCACCTGGTATTCCAGGACGCCCGCGCCGGTGACGTTTACCGGCAATGAAAAACGGCCATCGCGATCCACCGTCGCTTGGCCCAGATCAATCGGTCGCATGGCATCCGGATCAATCACCGCTTCGATCACCACGCCCGTGGCTGGGTAGGTGTGATGGTCGGCCAGGCGTTCGTCGTTTTTCGAGACCACGGAAATGCTCGACATGTTCCCCTCAAACACTCGGCCTGACAACGCATAACTGCCGCAACCGGCCATGCTCACGATAGCCGTGAGCATCCATGCGTGTAGCCCCCCGAAAATAGTCATGGGACAGCGCTTCACGAATTCGCATTTTCCATGGCAGGTGCCGGTTCTGGCTCGGATGATTTTTCCGAAGCTTCCGATTCATTGGACTCACTAGTATCGTTCGCGGCTGGTTTTTCATCAGCCTTCTTATTGGTTTTGCTACGCTTATTCGCAGCGGTACTGTCCGGCTGATCTGTTTTATCAGGCTTATCGGCCTGGGCTGCTTTGGTCGTTTTATTCTGATCGAGTGAAGGCGGCACAAGATCATCAATCTTGGGCAGGTCTTTCAAACTCGACAAACCAAAAATTTCCAAAAATGATTTGGTCGTGCCATACAACATCGGCCGACCCAGTTCCTCCGCCCGGCCGACGATTTTCACCAGTCGTTTTTCCATCAATGCGCGAATGCCTTCACCGCACGCGACGCCACGGATCACTTCCACGTCCGCTCGCAGGATCGGTTGTTTGTACGCAATGATCGCCAACGTTTCCATCGCCGCGGGCCCTAACTTGGTTGACGATTTGGCTTTGTTCAACGCGCCGACCACGCCGGAAAAATCGGACAGGGTCATGATCTGGTAGCCACCGGCCACCTCTTCGATTCGGAATGATCGTTTGGTTTTTTCGTAACTGCGATTTAATAGATCCACTGCCTCACGCACCACCTTGACCCCACACTGATCGAGGATTTCCGACAATCGCGCGGGCGGCACTGCCCGGTCAGATCCGATCAGCGCGGCCTCAACCGAGGGGGCGATATCCGCAGGCTTCACCGTGGACTTTTTGGCCGATTTGGTGGGCGTGTCAGGTTTGGCTTGGGCCGCAGTCTGGGAATCATCCGTGGTCGAATCTTCGGGCGTTGCCGAAGTCGCCGCGGAAGTGCCTGCAGCGGCGGAAGATGGAGGGGGGGTGTGGGGGGTGGGGGGTGTGGGGGTATGAGGAGGCATCGGTGAATTGTAGCAGGGATGCCTGACAATTTGGCAAACTCATACCCGCATTTTTATGGCCCCCTTCCCCCTATACACTTTTCCCCTGGTTACGTCTCGCCGCTTTTCTCTTGCTGGTTTTTTATACCAATTTCTGTGAAAAATTCGTGCGGTTTGAAACTTTACCTCACGCAGAACGCCCTCCTCGCAGAACGCCCCCCCTCGCAGAACGCCCTTGCAGCCCCCCGCAGAACCCCCGGTATTCACCGGGGGCTAAGATGAATTCAAGCATGGGTATTTATGGTTATTCGTGCTATCCATCCGGCTATCTATCGCCTATCGCGCTATCGCCTAGCACGCGCCCACTTGGGAAAGTGATTAGCCCAGGGATCGCCGTAGGCCGTTCATTTGCGATTGTAGATATCGCCCCGGACATTGCGTCGGGTTGAATTCCTGATGGGAGCGAACCTCTCGGCTCGAGATGCGGTAGGCGGTGGCCAGTTGTGCCACGGTGATTTGTAATGCGCGGAGTTGTGCGTCGTTGGGACGTTGCTTGTCAAAATTGCCCAGCACCATGATGCCGACGTTGTGCTCATTGTAGTTTTTGACGTGAGCGCCTTGGTACGCCAGCGATCGGCCTGCCCATAATCGACCTGCGCGGTCCACAATAAAATGGTACCCAATATCGCCTGCGCCGAGCCGTTCCAGATGCGATTGTCGAATCAATTCCAGACGTGCGGCAGTCGTTGCGGCGTCCGTGCTCCAGAATGTTTTCCAGCCTTCGTGATGGATCGTCACGCGACTGATGCCTTTCATCGGATTGAGCCGTTGGCCAATCGGATTGCCCTTGGCCCACTGTGTTCGTGCGACGGCGCGAATGGTGTGCGCTGACGAGGCTGGTGGGGTGGACGTTGGTGAAACGTGGGGGGGTGTCATGGCTGCCTGAGTTGGATGACGTGTTTCGTAATCGTTGAGCAATTCTCGCAGGCGGGCGGCTTTGCTGCCGTTGGCTTGTCCGGGACTTGATACCTCGGGCATCTGACGTGATCGTCCAAGCCCGGCCGATGCGCCAGACGCAGAGGCCATGGGTGTCGGTGATCGTCTCGATGAACAACCCACCGCCCACAGCGCCAGACCGGCAGTGCTACCTGCGATAAACGCTCGTCGCGACACTTCGGCCGCTGTCGAATTGGGAGGATTTTTTTTAAACGTCACGGGGCAACTCGTTGTTGAGGATCGCCTATTTTATACAACGTACACGACAAAAACCATGTCGTTAAACAGTTATTCATCATCGGTTCAGGCTCGACGAGACCTAAAACTTTCCCTGAACAGGCTGTTTTGCGACTGCCAGGTCGGTTCAAGTCGGTTCAGGGTGGTTGGTTTTCGTGGAACCGGTTGATTGGTGATGGCTCAGGCCGTTGCCATCGGCGTGGAGGCTTGAGTGACGATCGTGGTGATCAAGCCGGTTTCGGTTTCGCGATTTTTGCGACGTGCGACCACCAGCATGTCCGGGCCTTGCTGATCATCTTCATTGAGCAGGGGCACGTAATCCCCGGTGCAGCCGATTTGTCCAGCCAATTGGGCCCAGTGGTATCGATGTTCATGGGCTTTGGGGGCGATCTCACAATTCGGCCGCCGTGACAAAACGACCAGCACGCCATCGTTTTTTAACAATCGGCCTGCCTCGCGCAGTAACTGCGAAGGATTTCGATCGCGTTCCAACGCATGCGTCAGTAACACCATGTCCATCGTGTTGCTATCCATCGGCAACTCACGGCGATCAACAATCGGCCGATAGTCGGGCCGACCAGCCGCATCGGGATACGTTTGTGACTTCACGACCTGTTGAGCCAATTGAATCGCATGAGCATTGCGATCCATGCCCACGTATCGAATGCGCCGTTGTGCCAACAGGTGCCCCAGCAAACCAGCACCACATCCAACTTCGGCCACACTGCCGATCGGCCGCAGTTTGGTGATGACCTGTTCGATCGTATGCATCAGGACGTTGTAATGTTTCTGAACATTTTCCTGCGTGGCAAACGTCGTCCAGTCCGTATCGGCGATCGCCAGCGGTTCGTATTGCTTATCAGGGGTGGGGCCGAATACCGCTTGATTCCATAACACTGACGTGCCTTTGAATTTTGTTTCAATGGCATCAATATCCGGAGCCAACCGATTGAATCCCCATTTGTCCATCCAGTATTGCAGCGTGTATTCCAGGCCGGTGTCCTGATCCGCCTCACTGTCGCGGCGGCCACGCTTGCCATGTTGATGCGTAAAAACCAGGTCCGGCATACTGAATGCGCGCCAGCCAGCCAACCGCGCACGAAAACCAAAATCAACCGTTTGCCCGCGCAGGAATTTTTCGTCATACCCTTGCAGGTCATCCCACACCGCGCGTCGGCAGCAATAAAAACAACCCATCGCGTGATCAACTTCCTGCGCGTCCGTGATTGAATCAGCCGGTTGGGCATACCCGATATGCGTGTAGCCATTGGGATGCAGCAGCCAGTCGCCGCAACTATGGATGCGGCCATCGAGCGTGAGTTGTTTGGGGGCGACCACGCCCAGACGCTCGGGGCCTTGATCGAAAAATCGCACCAGTTTTTCGGCCCAGTTATCTGTATGAATGACGATGTCGCCGTCCAGTCGCACCAGAATATCACCCCGGGCCCGCTGTGATAACACGTTGGCCGTTTTCGCCAGCACCCCGCAATGCGATTCGACGATCAGCTCATCAATGAACCCGCGCTCGTGCCATTGTCGCAAGGTGTCCAGACTGTCGTCGGTCGAGCCATCGTCGTAGGCCAGGATTTCCCGAGGGGTCGGATCATTGGCCAATGTCTGTTCCAACGACGTTAACAACTCGCCAATCAAATCATCACGCCCGGTCGCGCTGCTGGCTCGGCCGTTATTGAAATTCGGAATTAAAATTGAAACACGCGGAATCGTGCTTGCTTTGGCATTCGAAGATGTGGCTGGGGATTGATCGGGCATGGGGCTATCAGGAGGAAGTCAGGAAGAAATCAAAGGGTGGATCAGTGGTCAACGATTGGCGGCAAGTTGCATCGCAATGGATCAGTATAGGACGGTATGTGCGTGTGCGTGTGCGTGTGTGGGTGTGTGGGGGGGGGGAGTGGGGGGCTATTGGTTGTAGCCGAGTTCATTGAGTAAATCGCCAGCCTGGTTGTTGAACGCATCGTGGCATGCGGCATCAAAATGTTGTTGCCAATCACCCGCGACACCTTTGCGAAAGAACGATTCGCGATTTTCATCGCCACGCGAACGCCCGCCGGTCATCGTGCCAAAATCACCCGCATGCAGGCATGCATCGACCTTTGCCTTGCTCGCATCAACATTCAGAAACTCCAGCATATTTCGAATACACGTCGGTGTATCCGTTAGCAATGTTTCGTAACGCAATTCGTGATACGCATTCGGCCGCGCATGGCCAAAAGCGCGGGCGGCCATGATGTAGGGCTTCCAATGCGATTGCGCAAAATACGTGATGTAGGTGGCCATATCGGGAAACTGTTCTGAAAACGCTTGGCCGTTTTGTCGCACGTTATGAAAATAGCCCGACACCGCCGCGTCGCGACCGTCGCGGATCACATGGATAAATTTCGAGTGCGGGAATTCATTGTAAAGCTGTGGCATGACCATCGCATGTTCCGGCGTTTTTTCGCCGACGCACGACACTGCATTCAGATCGACATGTCGACTCAATAGATACGCGCTGATGATTTTGAATAACGCATGGCCATCCACTTCAGTCAATGGATCGCTCGCATTGAATTGGGCATGTCGATACTGTTGCTGCTGGTTGAACGTCGACACCAGTTGCGACACCACTGGCAACACCACTTGAGCCAATGCCGTTTCGCCATGACAAGCCACCTCCGGGTGACCATCCAAAATGGCTTGCACCCAGGTCGTGCCGGATTTCTGACAACCCACCACAAAGCACAACGGCTTTTCCAACAGCCCGTCAATCCGAGCGCCCAGCGTGGCTGGATCATCCGTCATGGCCGCAGGCGAAGGGCTTGTTTGAGGAGTTGCGGTGGGGCCAGTGTGGGGGACAGTGGTGGGGGCAGATGTGGGAGCAGTGTGGGGAGACATAACTGCGTTATCGACCGTTACCCGGTCGAGGCTGTAATGCTAGGTATTTGGCTGGATTTATCGCGTGTTTCCGGGGCATCGCATTCAAATCGCGCGATCAGCACGCCATGCAATTCATCGGTCTGCACGGCCTGATAGCCTCGCAAATGAGCGCGGGTCATGGCTTTTTGCAACGCGCTTTCCATCCGTGCTTTTTCCGCCAGTGCAAACGGCAAAAACACCACCGTTGTTCCTGCGAACGGCCCCGCTGCCAATGCGTCGAAACCGATCAACACCACATGGCCCGCCGTCTCGTTCGCCGTCTCGTTCGCCGACTCGACCACCGTCAAGCCGCAACCGGTGGCCAGGAATGCATAGTAGTCGCATGGGTCGCTTTCGGACCCAACCAATCGAACGGATTGGCCACGCGTGAAATTTTCCATCGCCTGGCAAAACCATTGACCCTGCGATATCGCGCCAGGCGATTGTTCGGCAAAGGCCGCGTGCCAATGATCGTGGGTGGTCTCATGTGTGCCCAGACCCGACACGTAGAACCCGAAATGTTTGAACCACATCGCCAACATCACCGCGTAAAAAATCGGCATCGTGTGTTGCGGTTGGTACTGCCCACTCATCAGATAATCCCACCAACGCGGTTGGAAAATGGTCGGCCCCATCGCTTCCATCGATCGAATCAGTTCCGCCAACTCCGGCCCATGATCCACCAACCATTTTCCCATCGGTGGTGTGAACCCACGCTTGGGACGATCCACCATCTCATCCGGAAGGTATCGACGCAACAATGAAACCAGTGGCCATTTGTGTTGCCCATCACGAATTTTCATCGACGATGGCAACGCCATCAGAAAATCAACCACCCGATGATCCAGCAATGGATTACGTGCTTCCAGACTCGCTGACATCGTCATCCGGTCTTCAAGGGCCACCAGATAGTCCGGCAAATTACGTTTTACATCGCCATACAACACACGATTCAAACGATCGAATTCTTGCCGCATCACCGGCGACAATTCCTCGGCAGGTGACACCGCATCAAACGCAAGCATGTGTTGCCGACCATCACGCCATGTGACGAAACTGGTAAACAACGTTTGATGCAGCGCGTCATCGATCGGCTTGCCTTCGGGCGTTTGCATCACCCAGTCATACCGACCCGGATAGCCCGCAGTCAGTTCATCGCCACCTTGACCCGACAACACCACCACCAATTGCTCGCGACATAATTTCGCCAGCGTTCGCATCGCCACGCTTGTTGGATTGCCATACGGCTCATCATAAAACGGTGCCACATCATGAAGAGCCTCCATGAAATTGCCACCCGTTTGCGTGCGCGGTTGCCAGTCGCATTGCAGATACTCGGCTACCTGTTGCGCTTCAGGTAATTCATTGA
>JAUHYI010000007.1 GCA_030426385.1 Phycisphaerae bacterium | reverse complement strand
CTCCCGGTGAATACCGGGAGTTTGTGTGAAGGGAAATTTGAGGCCGTGCGAGTTTTTAACGGGATGGGTACAAATAATGCGCATCCCACAAAAAAACACGCGTGTGGTTGATCGTTAGACGCCGTCTTTATGGCGGTGCGATGGTCTTATAAAACCTAATTATCCAGATGACGGCGCGATGACATAATGCTGGCCACCACCACGCCGACGACCAGCACGCCGGTGATCAACATGGTGCGGGCTTCACCGCGTACTGGGGCGGGATCGACTGAGATGTTGGGCCGAGTTGCGTTCGCTGATGCAGCCAACGTCGCGGCGGCGTTCACCGCGGGATCGGCGGATTGTGCAGCGGCCTGGGCTGATTGGGCATTTTGGCCGGTGATCGTGTTGATACTGTTCGTGGCGGATTTCTTGGCTTTGGCTGCGTTGGCGGCGCTTTTGGCATCCATTTCACCGGCTACGCCCATTGTCGCGGTCATGTCCATCAACGTCTGGGCTGACGCCTGGGGCAACATTGTCGCTGGCGTGGCTGACATGACTAACATGCTGACGAACATCATCAGGCTCAGCATCACGCCCGTCGGCAACAGGTGCTTTCCGCGCATGCGGTGGCAGTGGCTGACCTGACTTTCCGTGCGATAGCGTTGTGTGTGCGTTTTCATGATGCCCTCATTGTACCACTGGCCGATCCGCTCACAAAATTTCCCGCATCCAACGCCATGCTATCGGCACACCTCGTGTATTACGCCCCAACTTCCTGCAGCGTGCTCACATCAAATGCCACACCGCATTCGCTGGCAATTTCGGCGAACCCTTCGATTTCCGCTTGCGTGAACAACAAACCGCCTGCCTGTTTCGTGCGCTCGCCTGCTTGATATTCGATCTGGCCGGGCAACATGCACGACTCATTGCCGTGGCCCAGAATGTCAGCCAAAACAGCTTTGACGTTGCCTGCCTGATCGCGGCCGCCCGCGAACATGCCACTGCTGATCGCTTCGGGATGGATCACCTGAAAGTAAAACGACATGTCAATTTTCTCGCCATCCGGGGCAAGCTCCGGACGACTGCGAATCGTCGGCAACGATCCGCCAATCATCGCACCCACCAACTCGTTGATCAGCGACAGCCCGTATCCCTTGTGCGCGCCAAACGGCAACAGCGATACGGCCTTGTGCGGATCGGTCGTTGGCTTGCCATCTTTATCCACCGCCGCGTTCGGGGGCAGCTCTTTATTTTCACGTTGGAATTGTTGCACGCGTCCCATCGCCACCACGCTCGTGGCCCAGTCGATTACCACGGGAAACCCGACGGCATCGGTGGTGGGAAATCCCCACGAATGCGGGTTCGTGCCCAGGGTAGGGTACTTGCCAAAAAACGGCACGACTTCGGTCAGCGCTGATGTGCAATTCGTGTACGCGATGTAACCTCGCTTGGCTGCATCCATCACATATCCGCCACCCCATAGATAGTGAAATGCATTGTCGACCGACACCGTGCCCACGCCATATTGGTCGGCCAATTTGATGCAGGTTTCCATCGCCTCAAACGCGACCGATTGGCCCAGCTTGCGATTGGCATTCCACACCTCGGCTGCGGCGAATCGCGAAGGCCGTTTTTCGATCGAGGCGTTGGGAATGCACCCCGGACGCTTGCTGTTGCCCGAACCAAACAGGTGGTCCAGATGCAACGCCTTGATCGCGTTGTGCGTCTTGATGCCATAGGTCGAAGCCATCTCGCATAGCTGGGCTGCGTCCCGCGATTCCTCGGGGCTGTAGCCTCGCTTGCCATAGGCTGCGGCGACCAGTTCGTTGTGTTTTTCGGTAGGTAAAACGTATTCTTTCATCGTCGCGACAGGATACACGATCCCCCCCAACTTTGGTAGTGGTTCACTTTAACGAGCCGCGACCGTCAGGGAGCGGGCCAAACCTGTTGGAAACCCGCTCCCTGATGGTCGCGGCTCGTTAAGCATTTCAAAATGTACCACTGCCCAAAATTTGCCCCCCACACACATATTTCCCCCACGTTTCCCTTGGTTATTCTTTTCTCTTTTCTCCTTGTCGTCACCGCTTATGGCTTAGCGTTTCTTTTCATCCTCCTCGTTTTTTCTCATTTCACTATTCGGTACCCGCCGCCCCAACCACCACCACGCCGGGGGACCCGAAATCCATCCCCGTGTACACCGATGTTTTTACATTCCCACGCCCGCCATGTTGGCCCATCACTGAACGTCCCCACTGTTCGCCTTGATTCGCGCTATCCCGTACCCGCACATGTTGGGGCAACAGATAGATGCTCGACCCATCCGGCGAATCGCTCGGCCAATCCCCTTGGTCATCGTAGTTCACCGTGAACACCACCCGGCCAGCCTTGTCTATCAAGGTCAGGATTTCATTTTTCGGACTCGGACTGTTGGCCAGATTACGAATCCCATCCGTCCAACCGCCCAGCGCGAGCACGCGATATTTTTTCATTGCTTCGTGCGGAGTGTCATCCTCCTGAACTTCACCCATTTCTTCGCCCGGTTGTGTTGGCCCATCCTCACCGCTGCCCCAGGCTTCGTGAAATGCCGCTTCACTCACGCCACTGGGCACGATCACCATTGCTTCACCCGGCTCGAGCATGGTGGCTGGTGGCATCGCTTCGGTTTGTCCATCTTCATCGCTGAGCAGATAACCGGTCAGGTCGATCGGCTCCTCACCCGCGTTGTACAGCTCGATCCATTCGGTCAGGTTCGGTTTGTTTTCATTGCTGTTGCCCTCGTAACTATCCGGGTTGTACATGATCTCACTGATCACCACTTGGCCCGAGGCGTGGGAACCATACGATGCCAGCGCTGCAAGACACACAGCCATGGCCATCGCGATCTTCACGACAATTCTCGTTTTCATCAAGCCTCGGTTCGTCATTGCATGACTGATTGTGCGCATCGTGATTGATCTCCATGTGTTTTTCAGGCGGTTCATCACCATAAACCGCGCAGCATATAACCGCGCGGACGTCCACGATGCTAACAACAAACATTCGATTTGCCATCATGTATTTTTCATGAATGCCATCCCCCCCACATCCCCCCCACATCCCCCCCACATCCCCCCCACATCCCCCCCACATTCCCCCCACATCCCCCCCCACATCTCCCCCACATCCCCACACCCTCACCCTACACACACCACCCCATAAAAAAGCACGGCACGTTTATCTTGTGTGATAAACGTGCCGGCTGATTTTGCAAATTTTCCCATCCACCTCTTGCGTCACCCTGCCATGACACGTCGCCAATACGGGCGGCAATCCAAGGGAATGCCTTGCGCAAATGCATGCCGAACGCGGAGGAATTGCAGGGGGGATGTGGGGGGAATGTGGGGGGGGGGAGGGGGGTTACATGTTGAGTTGGGGGCGTTTGGGATCGGGCCAATCCACATGGAAGAATTTTCCGCGTGGCTTGTCGACGCGTTCATACGTGTGGGCACCGAAGTAGTCACGCTGCGATTGCAACAGGTTGGCTGGCAGCACCGCGGAGCGATAGCCATCGTAGTACGACAGCGCCGACATGAAAGCTGGGCAGGGCACGCCTTGCTCTGCGGCGGTCGACACGACCTTGCGCCAGTTGGTTTGGCCCTTGTTGATCGCCTTTTTGAAATACGGGTCGAGCATCAGGTTCTGCAGCTTGGGGTCTTTCGTGTACGCGTCGGTGATCTTCTGCAGGAAGCGAGCGCGAATGATGCAGCCGCCGCGGAAGATGCCCGCAATCTTGCCGAAATCCAGCTTCCAGTTGTATTCGTTTTGCGCTTCGGCCATCAGTTGGAAACCCTGGGCATACGCACAGATCTTCGAACAGTACAACGCATCGCGGATCGCTTCGATCAGTTTTTTCTTGCCTGTGATTTTCTTGGTGTCTTTCGGGCCTTTCAATTTCTTGCTGGCCACGACGCGTTCGTCCTTGATCGCGGACAAGCATCGTGCGAACACCGCTTCGGCCATCGCGTTGGCAGGGATGCCCAGGTCGAGCGCGTTGGCACTGGTCCATTTGCCCGTGCCTTTTTGGCCGGCAGTATCGAGCACGCCATCGACAAACCACTTCTTGCCTTTTTTATCCGCAGGGTCTTTTTGTTGCAGGATGTCGGTCGTGATTTCGATCAGGAAACTATCCAGCTCGCCACTATTCCATTCCGCAAACACCTTGCTCATCTCGCCTGCCGACATGCCCAGCAATGTTTTCATCAATTGGTACGCTTCGCAGATCAACTGCATGTCGATGTATTCGATGCCGTTGTGGACCATCTTCACATAGTGGCCTGCACCGTCCGAACCGATATGCGTGGTGCATGGCACGCCTTTGGTGATCGGCACGCCTTTTTTGTAATCTTCGAACGGCTTGCCCGTTTTCGGATCAACCTTCGCCGCGATGGCTTCCCAGATCGGTTTCAATTCTTTCCATGCAGCCTTATCACCGCCGGGCATCAGTGACGGCCCGAATCGTGCGCCCAATTCGCCACCGGATACGCCCGAACCGAAAAACTTGAATCCCTTCGGTGCCAGTTCTTTTTCACGGCGAATCGTGGCGTTCCAATTGGAATTACCGCCGTCGATGATGATGTCGCCTTTGTCGAGCAATGGTTCCAACTGGGCGATCACCGCGTCCACCGCGTCGCGATCGGTTGGCAGCACCGCTTTACTTTGCACCAGAAACACGATCTTGCGGGGTCGTTTGATCGATTGCACAAAATCTTTCAATTCCGCAAAACCAATCACGCGTTCGGCGGATGGTTCTTCTTCTTTGCATCGTGCGATGAAATCATCGGTCGTTGCTGTGGTGCGGTTGTACACGCTGACCGTGTAGCCATGATCCGCCATGTTGAGGACGAGGTTCTGTCCCATGACCGCCAGGCCGATCAATCCGATATCTGATGCAGGTGTTGCCATGTGTCTTGACTCCAAAATAGTTTCATCGTTTAGAAACGTAATAATTCAGTGTGATTCCGTGTCGTTCCGTTAAACAAATTCAGTCAACGAAACTCAGTAAAACATCAAAACCCCTTGGTGCTTGATCGTTTGATCGTTCCTAAAACTTATTGGCCTGAATGAAATCATCTTGGCCGTTCAGGAAATTGATCAGGTTGTGCGTCGCACGCATCGCCTGGCGAATCACCGATTCGCTGGTGCGACTGCCCACGTGTGGCGTTACCACAATATTATCGATTGTTCGGAACAGGTGGTCCGACGCAGGCGGTTCATGGTTCAGCACGTCCGTGCCATAGCCCGACAATTTGCCTGCTTTACAGGCCTCGGCAATGTCGGCTTCATTCACCAGACCACCGCGGGCGGTGTTGATGATGATCGCGCCGTCTTTCATCGTCGCAATCGAATTGCGGTTGATCATCTCTTTGGTTTCCGCGATCAACGGCATATGCAGCGATACCACATCCGCCTTCGCCAAAGCTTCGGCACTGGTGGCACATCGTTCGACGTTGTTCGTTGAGGCGAACGCATCATCCCAATACACGTCATAGCCGATGGGCTTCATGTCAAACGCCAACGCTCGCTTGACCACTTCCTTGCCAATGCGTCCCATCCCCAACACGGCGATCGTTTTGCCCGCCAGTTCGTTGCCGGTGATGCGCTTCCAGCCGCCTTCTTTGGTGGATCGCAAGTGTGGCCAGAAATGTTTGCTCAGCGCGATCATCAAGCCAAACGCATGTTCGGCCACCGTGGTGTGATTTACACCCGGCGTGAACAGCACGGGGATTTTCAAATTCGTCGCGTGCGGTACATCGATCGAATCCAAACCGATGCCATACTTGGCAATCACCTGCAACTTGCGCGGCCGACTCAGCGCCGCGTCGATCACCTTGGCCGTGATCTCATCATCGCCATTGAGCAATCCATCGAACCCGCCGCCTTTGGCATCGCCGCTCGAATCATTGATCAGGTCGAGCATGTCGCTTTCGGGTAACGGCCCGCGCGCTCGCACGATGTCAAAACCGCTTTGCTCCAACAGATCGTGGTGCGGTCCGGGGGTGTCCTGATAGCTGGTGGTCGTCAGTAAAATTCGCATGGTCAGATTTGAAATACCTTGTCACAAAAATATCAAAATAAACGGCCCGCCGTAACCCAACCTCGTCGGCAACTTGCGATGGGCACGGTACCCCCCCAATGATACGGTTTCTAGCCGGGTCGTGTGCAAACGTTTTTTACCCGCTCTGAGCCACATTTCCGCGATCCAGACGCAACTGCCGATCGGCCAGGGCCGCGATCCGCTGGTCATGTGTCACCATCACCACGGTTTGCCCCTGTTGATGCAGTTTGCCAAACACCCCCATGATTTGCTGGCCCGTTTCCTCATCGAGATTACCCGTCGGCTCATCGGCCAACAGCACCGCCGGCTCATTCACCAACGCCCGCGCGATCGCCACACGCTGGCGTTCGCCACCCGATAGTTTGTTGGGACGATGTTTCAAGCGATCGCCCAAGCCCATCTGATCCAACAGCTCGCTCGCTCGCTTGCGAATGTGTTGCCGCTCTTTGGAAAAACGTCCGACCGATACCCCGATCATGGCCACGATCATCACATTTTCTAACGCGGACAATTCCGGCAACAGGTGATATTGTTGAAACACAAATCCTACCGTCCGATTGCGATACAAATCGATTTGTGACTGTCCCCCTTTAAACACCGGCTCGCCATCAAACATCACTTCGCCGCGCTCGGGGCGATCCAGCCCGCCCAGTAAATGCAACAACGTCGATTTGCCTGACCCCGAGGCACCGAGCACCGCCAACCACTCCCCAGCATTGACCGACAGATCGACGCCGCGCAACACATGCACTTTATCGCCACCCATGCGATAGGTTTTATGTAACCCGACCGCACGTAAAATCGGCGAGCCATGTGGCACGCGAGGCGGCGCTTGTTTTTCGATGCGTTCGGTTTCAACCATCACAAACTAAACCCTGCCCCCCGCACGTTTCACTTTTGACATTCCATTTTTACGCTTGAGTTTTATTTTAACGGACTACTCATACCGCAACGATTCGACCGGATCGACACGCGACGCCAGCCACGCGGGGATGGCAGAGCCCAACAGACTGCACGCCACCGCCACGATCATGATGACCGTCGTTTCCATCGGGTCCAGTTTTCCCGGAATGCGATCGAAATAGTACACGCTTGGGTTCCACATGGTGAACCCGATCGTTCGCGTGAGCCAGGCCTGAATCTCATTGATGTTGGTCACGATGATGGCGGAAATCAGCAGGCCTAAGCCCGAGCCAATAATGCCGATCGTCAAGCCATACCCTAAAAATATCGCAGCAATCCCGCGACGCGACGCGCCCAATGCTCGCAGGATGCCGATGTCACGTGTCTTTTCCAGAACGATCATGTAAAAGATCACCGCGATCATGGCGAATGCCACCACGCTGATGATCGCAAACAAAAACGTCACCAGGATTTTTTCTTTTTCAACCGCACCCAGAAATGTGCCATGCTGTTCATACCACGTTTCCACCAGGGTGAATGGCATGTCCGCATGGGCCAGCTTGAATTCCAGATTGATATCCTCCACCACGTTTTTCAGGGTCGCGATATCCACGCCGTCGACGCCGGAGATGAGAATTCGACTCGCCCGCGCTGGCGACATTTTTCCCGTTGGCTCGCCTGTCTCCGGATCGTCCAGTGATGACGATTCCATCCATAACATTTTCTGCAACACATCGAACGACACAAACACCCGGTTGCTGTCGATTTCGTACAGCCCACTTTTAAATTCGTTCACCACCGTAAATTTTTGCGAGCTGCGATCAATCATGTCGCCCGCTCGGGAGATCGGCACCACCGTCAAGGTCACGTCCTGAAACACCGCATAGTTGTCGATCGCATACTGACCTTCGTCATCGCGTCGACTATCCGGATTCACATGGATGCCAATCACCGCGCCGGGGTTCGGATAATTTTTGCCCCAGAAATCAGGCATCTTGAAATCCATCCCCCATGCCACCGGATCCATCGTGCTGATCTCATGGCGAAATTCTGCGATCCGTTTGGCCAGCTCCGGATTGCTCAGATCATAATCGCCCGCGTCCAACGTGCGCGATAGATAGTCCGTCATGTCAGTCTGCGTCCAGTGCAACGTCTGTTCATAGTTGGCGGCCTGGTTGTAGCCCTGGGCACGGATGCCGAACACTTCAATCGGATGGACGAAACCATTGAGTTTGACCAGGCCATACCCCTGCACGACCGGCGTCGCACTGGCGATTTCCGGCGCGGCGACCAGTTGGTCAATCAGTTCGTCGTAGTAGGGCATCCCATACAAGTCCGCCCGAATGCGCACGTCCGCAGATAGTTTCTGCACTGATGTTTTCATCAGATCCAGAAACCCACCCATGACACTGATCACAATAATCACCATCGCGGTGCATAGCGTCACCGCCAGTGCGGCAAAAATCGGTGCCAACTTCCGCCGTAGATATTTCGAAATCAATAACAGTATGTGCATGGATAACCCTGAACTGATTTTAACCGCAAATGGCAGTGAACGAACGCCAGTGTTTTTAGCCGCCGATGGACGCGGATGGGGAATTTTTAACGAGGAAATCAGGAATGCAGGAAAATACAGCAACAAAATCAGTCATTGTATTTGCGAATAACAACACGATGCTGTTCTGATTTTATAAATTCCTGTATTCCTGATTTCCTCGTTAAATTTGTCTGTTGTTTTATCCGCGTTCATCGGCGTCCATCTGCGGCTAAATCCCATGTTTTTATTCGCGTCTATATGGCGTCTATTCGCGGCTAAAAATTTTACCCATTACCCGGCCGCATCAACGGAAACAATATCACGTCACGGATCGAACGCTGGTTCGTTAACAACATCACCAAACGATCAATCCCCACGCCCAACCCACCAGCGGGCGGCATGCCCACTTTCAACGCTTCGACAAAATCGTGATCCGCCGATCGGAATGTTTGTTCTTCCGTGTCAGCCTCGCCGTCGAGTCCGTCCAATTGTTGCGCAAAATTCGCCGCCTGCACATCCGGGTCGTTCAGTTCCGTGTACGCGTTGCCCAGTTCCATCCCGGAAATGAACAGTTCAAACCGTTCAGCAATCGCTGGTTCATCCGCCTTGATTTTGGTCAGTGGACACAACGACGCGGGGTAATCAATCACAAACGTCGGCTGCACCAGATGGGCCTCGACCGTTTCCTCCCACACGTCATTGACCAGTACATCATGGTCCAGCTTGTCCGCGTTTTCGATGCGCAGTTCTTTGGCCTTGGCCAACAGTTTCTCGCGATCCGTCGAGGCAAAACCATTGTGTTCGGCAAACAGATCGTGATACTTCGCACGTCGGAATGGCAAGGCGTAACTGATTTCTCGTTCGCCATCGCTGGACACGAATGGCAATTGTTCGCTGCCTCCGATCGTCGTGGCCAGGTGATGAATCATGGTTTCAGCAATATCCATCATCGCGTGGTAATCGCCGAATGCCTGGTACAGTTCCAGCATCGTGAATTCCGGGTTGTGCGATCGGTCGATGCCTTCGTTGCGGAAATTGCGATTGATTTCAAACACGCGTGGCAATCCACCGACCAGCAGTCGTTTCAAATACAACTCCGGCGCGATTCGCAAAAACAAATCAAAATCCAACGCGTTGTGATGCGTCACAAACGGCCGAGCTGCCGCACCGCCTGCGATTGGCTGCAACATCGGCGTTTCCACTTCCAGGAAATCGCGGTCGTTGAGGAATTGCCGAATCCCCGCCACGATGCGCGAGCGCATCTGGAATGTCGCCAACACGTCCGGGTTCGCAAACATGTCGACGTATCGCTTGCGATACCGCAACTCCGCATCCTGCAAACCATGAAATTTATCCGGTGGCGGGGCCAGACTTTTACACGCAAGTCGCAAACCATTTTCCTCGCGCGCCCATAGTGTAATCTCGCCCGTTTTGGTTGATCCCACCGCACCGCTGGCCGTCACGATATCGCCCAGGTCCAGCAGCTTGGCAATCTTAAACGTCGGCGTGCCCACGGCTTTTTTGCTCACCGCGATTTGCAGATCGCCCGTCGCATCACGCAACGTCATGAAAATCAAATTCCCCATCACCCGGTGCAGCATCACCCGGCCCGCCGTCGCCGCCACAGGCCGATGATCGTTCTCGGCATTTTCCTTGGCGGCTGCGTCGCTGGCCTGGTCGTACAACGCACGGGTGGCTGCCAATGTGATCAGTCCATCGACACGTTGCCCATACGGATCGATTTGGAATTCATCGCGCAGTCGCGCCAGTTTCGCCCGTCGATCCTGTTCCTGATCCAGTCCACCCTGGGGGGCATTTGAAGCGGGGTTATTTGGGGGGGAAGTGGGGGGGGGGGGGGGGGGGGGGGGGGTGTCATTCATGATGATGTTTTGTACGTGATGCGAGGTGGGGTGAGCATTGCGTGCGCGTCAGGCTACAGCATTTTGCATAAACGTTCATGATAGCCCGCCGACGGCGTCGGCGCAGATGTTAATCGTGAGCCTGCTGCGCCGACGCCGTCGGCGGGCTATGACAATCAAACTTTTCGACGCAAAATGCCCCATTTTTTTTGACCGTCAGGTTTATAAAACTTGCGAACAGTTGAAATCATATGAAAAACCGCGACCCATTGTTGGGCCGCGGCAGGGGGATTTTTCAGGTTCTGCGAATCCGCGTTGATGCCAGCGTGAACAACGGCATGAACAACCGCATTGTTATTGTTGCCGGTTACCGCCGATGCATTATTCGCTGGCGGCCGTTTCAGTCGCAACGGCTTCTGGAGCAGCTTCGGGTGTCACCGCCACAGCCAGGCCTCGGCGACGATCACGCAGACGTCGGCTCTTGCCCACGCGGTCACGCAGGTAATACAGCTTGGCCCGTCGCACGTGTCCGCCACGTTTGATATCGACCTTGGCCACGCGGGGCGAATGGATCAGGAACGTTCGTTCCACACCCTCGTTGGCCACGATGCGTCGCACCGTAAATGTTTCGCTCGCACCCTTGCCCTGGCGTTTGATCACCACGCCGTTGAACACCTGGATACGTTCTTTGGCACCTTCGACGATACGCACATGCACATCGACGGTATCGCCGACGTTAATCTCGGGCGCATCGGCTTTGAGGTGGGCTTTTTCAACGGTCGCTAACAGTGCATCACTCATGGCTGGTTCTCTTTTTGCCCCCCCACATTATCTTTCATTTACCACGCCCATCGCGCAGTATGAATCGAGCCACGCATTATAACGACCGTCTGAAATCCTGTCCAGCACGGTTTTTTATAGATTTTGGCCCTGAGTCCGGGGTCCGGGGTTCATCCGGCCACACCCCGATTCATCGCCATGGTAGCAAGCCAGAAGCCCACGGATTGAATCCGTGGGCTTCTGGGGGTGGGGTGGCAGGGGGGACAGGGTTGAGTTAGTGTGCCAGCGTTTTATGCCAACAGGTTGCGTTTTTGGGTGACCAGATCGGTGTCGCCATCGTGGACGCTACGCAGGGTGAGATTGGCGGTGTTGGCGAACGTGCTCAGATCCAGACGCGGTGCGGTGGTAGCAGTCGGCGTATACAAAACCGGCGGCATGTCCACCGGAGTTTCCTCAGGTAGGGTTTGTTCATCCTGTGGCGTTGCCGGCTGGTAATCCTGCCCCGCACCCGGGCCGTAGGTGTGATCGACGACGATCTGATCAGGGGTAACCTTGGGAATCGTCAGGAAGCCGAGGCCGTACCCATACTCGGTCGTCACAAGTCCGCTTGGCCCTGTGGGGTGCGCGGTGTGAATGACCAACGTGCTACCGTCGTATTCAACATGTGTGGTGCCGGGTCTTGTGCCGACGGGGTAACTGCGGGCAACGCCATGCAGAATGAGGGTTTCATTGTCGAAATCAATATCCATCTGGGCCACGATCTGGTCATCAGTCGGGTGCCCGCCATTGGGGTAGAAAATTAAATTGCCGGGATTGTCTGTCAGCCACTGGCGTAATTCTGCTTCCGATTGAATGACGACGGGTTGAACGCCATAGCCATTTCTAGGAATGGCTGAACGTTCGTAAATATCGAGTCGTTCGGTTTCACCCAGGCCGATGTATTGTATTTCCTCGTCCGGACTGTGATTCACAAGATCATGGAGGTCCGCGATGTAACGATCATTGCCTGAGACGTAATCCCCGCCTTTGAGCGTATCCACACCGACGCCACCGATGATCGTGTCATCGCCGTAGCCACCGTTGATGTTGTCGTCACCCGCACCGCCGATGAGCAGGTCATCGCCGACGCCACCACGGATGAAATCATTGCCATCGCCGCCATCGATCATGACGTTGAGGTAGGTGTCCTGCGGGTACCGGTATTGTCGGTAATCCTGTGCATCGAAATGAAGTGTCGAACTATCCCAATTGCCGGCTATTTCGCTGACAGTGATCTTGTCATCGCCGTCATTGCCGAAAATTTGCATCTCTCGGATGCCGGTGAGGACGTGGCCGTCGTCATAGCCGGGGACGCCGAACAGTTCGACCTTGCCGATGAAATTGCCGTCGTCGTCATAGGTGGTGGATTTGATGTGGATGTCGTCGTCGTCGTCCGAGCCGTAGATGAGCAGCGTGTCATTGTTAATCAGAAGTGTCGTGGAACGTGGGGTCCAGTCAAAAGCGCCCAGGACTGTTTCGGGCTGAGCGTCCCCAGATCGTCCGACGTTAAAATGGTTGGCGATTTCTACCTGGGTAGCGTCGGTCTTGGGAATCAGGACCGCGTTGTAGCCGGACCAGACATGCAACCCGTAAAAATCGCTGCGCGTGTGGGTGACATCCAGTTTCAGGGTATCGCCGTTCTGTCGCACCGCGGAGATACTGGTAGAACTGGCGGAGTCTGTTTGGGCGCCGAATACGATCATGGTGTATTTGTCGAAATCAACGGTGTTGATGGTGAATGGGCGAAACAGACCGCTGTCGTAGTCCTCGCCGTCGACGATGGGGTCGCCGTGGAGCACGCGCAGGCCCCACGCCTGGGCGTCGGCCTCGCTCTGAATTATTACCGGCCCGGTGATGGGTTGGGAGGCGTCGAGCCAGCGGCGCATGCCGACGATCGACACGATCGATGGATCGACTGCCGTGACATAGGGTGTAGGATTGTTCCAGGCATCGTCGGCAAGGTCAGCGGTGATGGGCGATAGACTTGCGGTGAGCGAGATACTCGAGAGCAGTGCCCGGGCTTCGAGCGATTCGAGTTGATGGGTGTGGTTTTGGCTGCGGTGTTTGGTAGACATGCTGGGAATCCCGGAAAGATATGTTTGGTAACAACAGTAGGATTAGTATGGCCAATGAGGGTTGGCAAGTCAATGATATTTTCGTTGTTTTTGAAAACTCTTTTGGTGAGAACTTGCGTGTTAAGTGGATTTGCAAAGCAGGGTTAAACTGAGGGTTTTGCATTGCCGGGGTGTTGGGGCGTTGGGGGGGTTGTGATTAGGGTTGAAGCCCACGGATTGAATCCGTGGGCTTCTGGGGGTGAGGTGGCAAGGATGGGATAGATAGGGTTTGTTTATGTGCCAGCTCTTACGCCAGCAGGTCGTGTTCCTGGGTGACCAGATCGGCGTCGCCATCGTGGACGCTACGCAGGGTGAAGCTGGTGGTGGTGGCGTAGGTGTCCAGGTTCAGGCGTGGTGAGACGCGACGGATGTCGGAGGGGATCGGCAGGGGTGTGGCAGGGTTGGGTAATGGGTTGGGGTTGGTGATTTCGGGGAGGTCTTCGGGATCGAAAATTACGATGCGGTTGGGGTGGTTGCCCAGGTCGGTAATATTGGTGCTGACATGTTGCGGATTCACCTTGGGCACAGCCACGCTGATGGCGTTGTAGCCACGCTGGGAATTGGGGATGTAGATGTCGGTATCGCCAAACAGGCTTTCGCGGTTGTGCTCGACATTGATGTACAGCGTCTGGCCATCGTATTGCACAGACGTGACGGTTTTGCTGCCTTGGTCATAGTCGGGCGTGCCCATGATGATCAGGGATTGCGTGTCGAAATTCACGGCGAAATCGGTGCGATCAAAGCCAAGCGCTGCGAGTTCCTCGGGGCTGTTGATCACGATTGGCTCGGTCGAGTAACGCAGGTCCTCGGGCAACGTGGTGGTGCGATGGAACCCGTTGTTGGCCAGGGTCAGATCGACGGCCCCGGCATTGGATTCGGTGAAGTAAACCATGTCGTCAACGTCGCGTTCGATGTAATCATCATGGTCGGCGAGGATCAGGTCGGCATTGTCGCCATCGTTGGCATAGATGGTGTCAGCGCCGGTGCCACCGTCGAGGCGATCAGGGGTGGGGCCGGTTGATGGGTACGCTGGTCCGCCCGGCAGTTCGGCCAAAATCCAGAGGCTGTCACCATTTCTACCCTGGCCATGCAGTTCATCGTCGCCTGCCTGGCCGAGCAAGACATCGCTGCCGTCGCCGCCGTGCAATTCGTCGTTACCGTTGCCGCCGAGGATCAGGTCGTCGCCGCCGTTGCCGTAGATTTTGTCATCGCCGTCGCCGCCGTTGATGACGTCGTTGCCGTGTCCACCGTTGAGCGTGTCATTGCCCGCCTCGCCGTGGATGATCATGTTGGGCAGGGGCACGGTGGTGATGACGGGACGTGGGCCGAGCCACGAGAAGTCAGTGAGTGGGTAGTAAAAATTATGAACCACGTCGACCGTGTCGTCACCTGCACCTGCGAAAATCACGATCTCGTTGATGTCGTCGGCGTTGCCTTCGAAAATCATTTCCTGGCGAGTGACGGTGGTGACGCGTCCGTCGATACTGAGGTCAAATTCAAATCGGGTGACGGTGGCATAAACGCGCAATGGGCTGACGATGTTGCCATTCTCGTCGCGGCGTTCAGGATGGATGATGAATTTGTCATCGCGGTGGGTGCCATTGATGAGCAGGCGTGTGCCGTTGGCGGTTTCGATCAGTTCGGCGGTGGGGTTGATGTTCCAATTGCCAATGAGGAGCGGGCCCGGGTCGGGGATATAGGGAAGCGTGTACGAGCCGGGCAGGGGTGTGACGTACTGTGGGTCGTCAAACGGGGCGCTGCTGTGTTCGCCGGGCATCCATTCGATGTGTTCGCTGATCATGGCGTAGCTGTCGCCGACCAGGTCAGGCGAGCTGAGGCCCAGGGTGTCGGTGCTGGCGATGACCGCCGAAAGCAGGGTGCGTGATTCGAGCGAGTCGAGTTTGTGCTGACGGGGTTGCGGATGCTGGTTTGACATGATGGTCTCCCTCGGATGCTATCGATTTGTCTATGGTGAAAACAGTAAGTCGAGTATGGCGATTGGTGAGCGATACGTCAATACATTATTGGTCAATGTGGCCGAATCGATCCGGATTCGGGTGTTTGCCGTAGGTTTGGGCCGGTGACACAAACCGCAGGTGCTGCACGGGCATTCTGGCGTGGCGCGAACGGTGATGCCAATGAAACATCGAGAAAAACGAGGAATGTTCTGCCCACGCGAGGGATTGGTGCGATCAGTGAATCTGGGTAAAGCGCAGCCGATGGGGTAGCGAGGCCGGGGGCATGGCATTGTCAAGTGTTTAGCGGGAGACGCGCAGCGTCCCGTTTTTTATGGATCGGGAATCATTTGTTGGAATAAAACCGCGTTCAAAACGGGACGCTGCGCGTCTGCCGCTAAACGGGGATGTGCCAATGTCATTCGCGCGGGGGAAACGTGGGGGGGGATGTGGGGGGGAGTGTGGGGGGAAATGTGGGGGGGAGGAGGTCGGGGCGTTGTTGAGCGGTGCGTTGTTGGGATTGTTCGCGTCGCCAGGCGTCGATTTTGGCATGGTCGCCGGACAGGAGAATGTCGGGGACCGGTCGGTCATCCCATTGGGCCGGTCGGGTGTAATGGGGATAGTCGAGGCCACGGCCCAGCGCGGCGCCGAATGATTCGTGGTCGGCACTGGTGGCATCGCCGAGCACGCCGGGCATGAGTCGGACGACCGCATCGATGACGACCATGGCCGGGACCTCACCGCCTGAGAGGACGTAATCGCCGATGCTGATTTCGGTGAGTCCGCCGTGTTCGGTGTCGTCGCGCATGCGATCGAGGACGCGCTGATCGAAGCCCTCGTAGTGGCCGGCTAGCAGGATCAAGTGTGATTCCGAGGCGAGTTGTTCGACCAGGGGCTGATCCAAACGTTGGCCCTGCGGGGTCATGACGATGCGTCGCGGGATGGTGGATGGGGATTGGTTTTGGGCAGCCTGCAGCGCGTCCCAGACGGGTTGGCATTGGATGACCATGCCGGGACCGCCGCCGTAGGGAGGTTTGTCGACTTTCTGGTGTTTGTTGTCGGTGTGATCGCGGATGTTGTGCAAGTGATACGACACGACCGGCGGTCGGATTTTGTCAGGATTATCCGGGTCAGCCGGGTCGGCAACGGATTCTGCCGCGCGTTTCAAAATACTGCTGCCGAGCACGCCAGCAAACATTTCGGGGAACAGGGTGATGACATCGATACGCATGGGGTGGATGCTAGCTTAATTTCGGGCGAATCGCAGAGATCGCAGGGGCGTTGTGGCACGGAAACATTACCAGATTCTGTTTAAAACTCGTGCGTTAGCCGCCGCCCTTGGGCGGCGCGAACCATGGTGAAAACACACGCCATCGCGCCGCCCAAGGGCGACGGCTAACGCTCGGCGATTTCTGATCATGTTGCAATTTTACGCGTATTTATACGTAAAAAAATGCCGCCCCGCGTAAACGGATCGGCATGGTGTTTTATCTGAATTGTACCCGCCCCCCCCCCACACACATGGTCACATTGCAAACCCGATCACCCAACCCATCCAACACGCTTAGGCATGCAGGAGAAAAGTGGGGGGGTGGGGTTAGTTTTCGATGGTGGTGGGTTTGCCGGGGACCGCGTTGATGCCTGCTTTGCGGAGCAGGTCACGGACGGTGTCGCTGGGCTGGGCACCTTTGCTGAGCCAGTCCATGATGCGGTCGGTTTTGAGGTGCAGGGATTTCTCCAGCTCGCTCTCGAGCGGGTTGAAATAGCCAAGTTCCTCAATAGCCCGGCTGTCGCGGGCAGAGCGCTGATCCATCGCACAGATGCGATAGAATGGACGTTTATGTCGGCCGAATCGTTTGAGTCGTAGTTTGACCACAGCGGGTGCTCCGAATAACGGGATAGCGTGTAATTGAATCGAGCCACGCAGTATAACCGAGATGGCACATAGGTTCAACTGGGCCGTGGGCTAGTCTGAATTTTCTGACGAGCCGCGACCGTCAGGGAGCGGGCCTGCCATACGGAAACCCGCTTCCTGACGGTCGCGGCTCGTTGTTTTTTTCAAACTAGCCCACTACCAAAAACCGGACCGTGGCCAGTTTGAAAATCATGTTGTATTAGCCCCGGGGCAATGATCCGGGGCATCCCCCCGCCCGCCTTCCGGCGGCTCGCCGAGGGCTAATAAATTAATGCCGCACTATTCCAAACCCGCAGCCATCGACACAAAATGCCCAGGCTCGCCAGCGACCGGTTGCATCGGTGGGCGGTCGAGCAATTTTTCGCGGGGCAAGCGGATCACGCGGTCGGCATCGGGTACCAGATCCGCATCGGTGGCCATCGGCGGATAGGTCGGCTCAGTATGCAACGGCACGATCGGCGAAGGCATTTCGCCGGTGAGCAGGATGCGCTGTTTTTTGTTTTTCGGATGCGGGTCGGGATTCGGAGCGGCGGACAGCAGCGCTTTGGTGTACGGATGCAGCGGATTGCGATACAGCGTGTCGCGGTCGGCCTGTTCAACGATTCGGCCCAGGTACATCACCGCCACCTCGTCGCAGAATTGTTCGACGACCGCGAGATTGTGAGCGATGAATAGATAGCTCAGGCCCAGTTCGTCCTGCAGATCATTTAATAGATTCAGGATTTGCGATTGGATCGACACGTCGAGCGCCGACACCGGCTCATCGCACACAATGAAGCGCGGCTCGAGCGACAGGGCGCGAGCGATACCAATGCGTTGACGTTGCCCGCCGGAAAACTCGTGCGGGTATCGTCGAGCGTGATCGGGAGATAGGCCGACGCGGTTGAGCAGGTTGGCCACACGATCAGTCAGTTCACTGCCGCGTGCGAGGCCGTGATAAGCGATTGGCTCGCCGATGATGCGACCGACGGTCATGCGTGGGTTGAGCGAACCGACGGGGTCCTGAAAGACAATTTGCATTTGCCGGCGCAACTGCTGCATGGTTTTACGGTCAGCGTTTAGCACGTCGTGACCATCGAAGTGGACAGTGCCTGAGGTCGCCGCGATCAGTCGCAGGATCGATCGGCCGACGGTGGATTTGCCACAACCGGATTCGCCGACGAGTCCCAGAGTTTTTCCAGGCATGATGGAAAACGACACGCCATCCACCGCGCGCAATTGCGCAACGGTGCGTTTGAGCAACCCGCGTTTGACCGGGAAATGCGTGTGCAGGTTTTGCACGTCGACGATTGGTTTGTCAGCCGATGCGATCATGGTGTTTCAGTATAACCGGGCAGGGGGGTTCTGATTTTTAATTTCGGATTTTGTAATGCGGTTGCGCACTGAGCGTGCTGCATTACATTTGCATTTTACATGCTGCATTGTATTTGAATTTGCATTTTAATAGCCCGCGATGCATATCGCGGGGCGCGGGAGATGCAGGAGATACGCGGGAATGCGGGGGTGGGGGGGAAGGTGGGGGGGAGTGTGGTGTGTGTGTGGGGGGGGGTTACGCCTTAGGCGCTTTCATGAACCACGATGCGGCGCATGCCGCGACTGCCTGCGCGCCATTGGCCGGTTGGTTTTGTTGCAAAGCCTCAGTCATCGCTTGCCGTTTCGATTCATCGCCCAACAAATCGAGCAGCGCTGTTTTGATGCCATGCGCGGTGCGGGTGGCATTTTTGCGATCATCGATGATCTGGGCGCCGCCCGATTGCACCAACGGCTGGGCATTCAATCGCTGGTGTTGATCACGATGAAACGGGTAGGGCACAAACAGCGTCGGCGTCGCGCTCGCATGCGCCTCGGCCACGCAACTGGCACCGGCGCGACTGATCGCAATATCCGCCGCCGACCACGCCTGGCCGATCGCATCGACAAACGGCGTGACCTGTGCGGTCAGTTGGCCTTTTGCATACGCAGCCTGCAACGCATCAACCTGGGCATCACTGCAAATATGCAAAAACTGAGCATCGCGCAACAGCGAACTGTCCGCGCTGGTCTGGGCCAGGTGCATCATCGCTTGATCGAGGGTGAGCGCGCCCTGACTGCCGCCGATGATCAGGATGGTCAGACGATCGAGATCCAACCCGAGAGCCAATCGCGCATCACCCGGCATTGCATCGCCGATGGCTACGCGTCGCAATGGTAATCCGATGGTGCGTGCGCGTTGCCAGGCATTTTTTTTCGGCTGGTCGTAGACGGTGAACACATCGTGAGCCCGCTTGACCATCGTGCGATTGGCTCGCCCCGGCACCGCATCGAGATTCACCAGAATCACCGGCCTTTTCAGGTCGTTGGCCGCCACCACCGCCGGGCCACAGACAAATCCACCCGTCGCCACCACGCCGACAATATTCTGTTGCCGCATCAGTCGTTTGCACATCGCCACACTGCTGCGCCACGCGTTCCAGAACGCAGGCCATCGCCACGGCTTACCCGTCACAGGTTTGACTGGCAACGCGGTGAACGGCATCGCATGTTTTTCCATCAGCGCCGCATCGAGTGGACGATTCGACACCGCGAAATGCGCCGCGACATTCGCGCCGCCGGACCATGCCCGTTCCTGCAGTGCTTCATAAATCGCCAGATTCGGAAACATGTGACCGCCGGTACCGCCACCGGCAAACAACACCGTTGGCGTATCCGCGTCCATCGTCGGTTTGGCCGTCAGACTCGCGGCATCAGTGGCGTGTGGCATAGATAGTGACATCGCAGTCCATTGTAGATCAACAATCCCGAAGGGCAGTTTCATTTACCCCGTCATGCCATCAAGCCAACGCGACTTCATCACTCAGCTCGTCCCCATCGTCATCGAGTTCGCATGGGATCAATCCGGTTTCGATCGTATCACCCAATGGCCGATCCATCCCCGCGACCAGGCCCAGACAGGTCGCCGTCAGAATCCAGCCCGTGCCACCCGCACTCAACAGCGGCAACGCAATCCCCTTGGTTGGCACCACCACCGTCACCACCGCGATGTTGATCACCGCCTGCAACGCAATAGTCAGCACCACGCCCAACGCGAACAGTTGCCCGAACGCATCCCCGCATCGTTGAGCGATACGCAACCCTGCCCACCATAGCGCGACGAGCATCCCCGCCACTAGAAACGCACCCATCAATCCCAGCTCTTCGCAGATGATCGCAAAAATAAAATCGGTCGTGTCTTCGGGCAGGTAGCCGAATTTTTGAATCCCATTGCCAAGCCCGCGCCCGGTCAACCCGCCCTGGGCAATGGCCAACATCGATTGGATCGGATGATACCCCGTGCCCCGCGGGTCAGCCCACGGATCCATGAATGCCGTCAGCCGATCTAATCGGTAGGGACTGCGCATGATGAAAAAATAAATCGCGCCCGCCGCGAAGGGTAATCCCATGCCCAGATGCCACCACCGCACGCCCATGACCAGAAGCAAGCAACACGCGACCATGCCAATGAGCACCGCAGTCCCCAGGTCCTCGATCACGATCATCCCACACGACAGAGCAACCAACATCGCGGGCAAAATCAATCCATGTCGAAACGACCGAATCATCCCGCCTCGCCGTGCGCCCCACCATGCCAGCGCCGGGACCATCGACCACTTCACCAACTCGCTCGGCTGAAACGACACGCCCCCCACGCTCAACCATCGCCGTGCCCCGTTCACCGGCGTGGCCACCCCCGGTATCAATGTCAAACCCACCAGCCCCAGCGAAATCACCATCACCCAGAACACCGGATTCCCCGCCACCCCCCCACATACCCCCCCACGCATCCCCCCCCATTTTCCCCCCAATTTTCCTCCCTGCGGCCCATGGTGGGTGACGCTTGTTCGCATCACCCGCCGCATATCGATCCGCGTGGCCAACATCATCGACCCGATTGCCAGATACGCATACACCGCATGTCGGCTCGTGAGTATCCCCGACAACGTGACTGGCTCCCCATCAATGCGCATCCCCGCAGAATGCACCATCACCACCGCCAGCCCGAGCATGGCAATCACCAGCAATTGAATTAGTTGGCCTCCGCGCAGCATAGATCCTATTCATCGGCCAACCGGGCTGTTCGCGTGCAATCTCAACCCCGATCCACAGTAACAGCCCCCCCTCACAACCGACGGGGCCACTTCAGTGACCTTGCCCAAGCTCTCATCGGCAGTGGTACATTTTGAAATGCTTAATGAGCCGCGACCGTCAGGGAGCGGGTTTCCAACAGGTTTGGCCCGCTCCCTGACGGTCGCGGCTCGTTAAAGTGAACCACTACCCCACTCATCCACAAAGCACGTAATCTCGATAAAATATTTTAACAAGAGTAGATTGGGCAAAGAAAAAACGCCCGAGAAGGGCGGTAGGAACGCCTGCTGTAACCAAGCACGAGCGCAAGACATTGAATTCAGTTGCCGCGTCAATAAGTGCTCCGGTTTACGGCTTTGTTCTCTCGCGTTTGCCTATCGAACCTTCTTCATTTCGTATTCAAGTTCGGCTAGGTGTTCTATCGCGTAGGATCGTTGTTGCAGCGATAGTTCTAACCGATTGGGGGCAGTCCATGTGTCACGACCCCTTTCGGAATAATGCAAGACGATATTGTCCATGCACGCAATAAAGCACTCAAGACGTTCGTCCATGTCCTTGCACTCGAATGGCGCGAGGGACATGCCCGAAATCTGCATGTAAATCTCATTAGTGCGTTTTCGGTCAGCATCAGTTGCGGTAAGGAACGAATCTTCCTTGATGTCGCCACTCTTGAGAGACAGCAACTGCCCGCCTATTCGTTCGAGCAGCTTTCTTAGCTCGTCGATCAGGGGAATAACCGAATTCAGATAGTCTTCTTTGGTGAGTGAGTTAGTTGAGGTGTGTTGCGCAAGGAAGCTGTAGTCGCCGCTCCAGTCGACGATGATGTCGTTGCCGATGTCCTCACCAGTCATCGGTAACGGTCTAGCACCATCATCAAGCGACTCGTGTATCCAGAGGCTGCGGCAGATGTGATTGCAGCGTGCCTCATCTTCAGCGCTTGGGTAAACGAACGTCCAAACAACATGTGCATCAGCGGCGCCCCATCGACCCTCGACCATATGATTTCGATGGTACCGACGTTTTGCTCCGTTAGTTGTCACTTGGCGCACGATAGACGCAATCTCGGCTTTGGAGGCAGTTCCATTCACGACAACTTTGAACGAATACCGTTTTGCAAGTCCGTGACTCACGTCTTCAGTCTTGAAGATCGTGTACCGATCCGGTGAAACCAATGGAGTTAGCAAGTCTGTAAGTTGCGGCACTGCCGAAGCATTGACGATTTGCGTGAGCGGGACATCGAATCGGTAGCCCTTCCCGGTAGAGTTTGCAGTCTCGTCGGTAACGGCTTGCCAATAGATCGTTTGATTGTCAGCGTCGCAGAGGCAAACGATCATCGGTAGCGAGTGATTTAGCCAGTAATCGACGTGTTCTGCGTCGGTACGGAACACGATTGCATTGTCCGTGCGCTCCGAAAGATAGCTTTCGCCAGTTTTGATTTGGATTCCAAGTAGCTGACCAGTCGGTTGTTCGGACGTGATGAGCTCAGCGTGACCATCGACACCGTAGTCGCTCTCCGCCTGCTCGCGAAATGCAAATCCCAAAGACTCAAATGCACCCATCACCAAAGCGACACCCCTGCGGTCCGTGCGTTCGGTCTGTTTGGCTTTCATAGGCGTTTGGTATCCAATTGAAGTAGCAACAGAACCGTTGATTGGGCAAATCAGTCTATCCGCGGTTTTTTTGTGATAGGCAGGCCCCGAGTCCGCCTAACATCAAAATTTTAGTGTGTTATCCACGCACAGGATATGCCTGCCCCAATCCGTTAAAACATAATACCCATTCTAGTTTTCTAGAAGTGTTGTTGTGGCGGGTCGTATGTTTTGGGCTGGGTTTCGTATTGGGGGGGGTGGGTTTACAATTTCGGGGTCATGTTTTGATGGCCTGAGTATTGGGAAACCTGCGCTATGACGAGTACTGCAATTGAACAGACTGACAAAGCCCAGTCGGGGATGGATGCGCTCAAGGTACGGCTGGGGGAAATTGCCCAGGCAGTAGAGGTTTAGTTGGAACGGACGATCGACGGACGTGGTGGGAAAAGTGGTGGGAAAAGTGGGGGTGGCGTGGGGGGGCGGGTAATTTGCAGGAGGCGATGAGGTATTCGGCTTGCTCGTGTGATTTTTTGCTTTTGCTTTTGCGATGGTGATGCGATTCGCATGGGGCATCAAAGGCATAAACAAGTTCCCAAGTTCCATCGAGGGCGACAATCTAGTGTCGCCCTCGATGGTTTGCTTATCGTTGATTTTGTGCGAATGGTGTTACTTGATCGCGAAGACCTTTACGGATGCGGCGTATTGGTTGACGTCGTAGCGTTCGAACAGTTCGCTCAAGTCGCGGTGCATGGGCTTGGCCGCTGGGGTGCAGCAGGACGATTCCGCGATCGCGTCAGAAGAAGGTGGAGCACAACAACCGGCTTGGCCCTCGACTTTGGCGTAGGCGGTCAGGTCCACGCCACTGTCGACGATCACCACATCACGCAGGCCTGCGGTTTTGAGGCCTGCTTCAAAATCAGCGATCGGGATCGCACCGGCGATGCACCCAACCAGTGCCGCGACGTTTTGCGACAGTTCGTCGGGGAGGTCACCTTTTAGCACAATGTCCGACACGGCCACGCGGCCGCCGGGCTTGAGGACGCGAAATATTTCTCTAAAGACTGCGGACTTGTCGGACGCCAGATTGATCACGCAATTGGAAATGATGACATCCACCGACGCATCGGGCAGCGGTAAATTGTCGATGCTCCCGAGTTTGAAATCGACGTTGGTGTAGGGCTTGCCGTCCGGGCCATGTTTGGCGTTGCGTTGGGCAAGCATAATCATGTCGGGAGTCATGTCGATGCCGATGGCCTGGCCGGTGGGGCCGACTTTTTGCGCGGCGAGAAATACATCGAGACCGCCTCCGCTTCCCAGATCCACGACGACTTCGCCTGGCTTGAGATTCGCCAAGGCGATGGGATTACCACAGGATAAACCCATGTTGGCTTCGGCGGGAATGGTGGCTAATTCTTCGGCGGAATAGCCGAATGCCTCGGCGACGGCGTGAACGCCTGGGTCCTGACTCGACAGGCCGCTGCGGGCGGTTTCCGCATATTTTTCGCGGATCACTTCGGTCATCGGTTCGGGCATCACTTCGGGCATCACTTCGGTCATCGATTCGGTTACAGGCTCGGTCATGAGTTCATGGCCTGGCTGCGGTGAACAACAGCCCGGTTCGCAACATGCGTTTTCGTTCATGGGGAGATTCCTGGTCATGGTGTGTTACTCCGTATGGGTGTAGGTGTCGTGTTGTGAGTTGAGGCTGTTACGGGTGCTGGTTGTTCGGCGATCCACGCTTCGATTTTTTTTCGAATTTCGTCGCGGACCTGGCGAAACATATCGAGCTTCTGTTCATCGCTACCCGTGGCCGAGGAGGGATCGTCAAACGACCAGTGTTCTCGTTTGGGCGCACCGGGCCAGACGCGCGGACAGCTTTGGCCGGCCTTGTCGCATACGGTGATCAGGTGATAGATCGGTATGTGACCCAGATATTTGTCAATGCCTTCGGCGACGTGATCGGCAATGTCGATGCCGACTTCCGCCATGGCTTTGACGGCCATAGGATGAAGCGTGCCTGGCTTAACACCGGCGCTGTAGACGCGAAACTGATCCGCGCCTAGATGTTTAAGCCAGCCGTGCGCCATCTGGCTGCGTGCGGAATTATGAGTACAGACAAACAAGACGCTGTTGTTGAGTGGCATCGCTGATGTTCCTGTGAAAGGTTGTGGTTTCTAAAGGCAAAGGGTGTTGCATGGTAGGGATGTCGGGGTAGTTGTATTCGTTTATCCGAATATACGAGGGTAAAAAAAACAGCCGTTTGATTAGCTGGCGCAACACGCGCTGGCTGACTGAAATAGTTCGGGGTTACCAAGTTTGCTGCGATCGGCCTGAAGCTCGGGCACTTCGGCCAGGCAGCAATTCAGGCACTCCAGCATTTTTTTATGGAAGGTGCCGTCGGCCTTTGACAATCGGTAGTAAACCCATTGGGTGTCGCGTCGCGTTTCGACCAGTCGGGCTCGTCGCAGGTAAGCCAAATGTCGCGAAACCTTGGCTTGTGGCAGATCGAGGACACGTACCAGATCGCACACGCAGATTTCCTTGCGACCGCGCAGCAGGTTCAAAATGCGAAGGCGTGTACGGTCGGAGAATGCCCGAAAAATTAGATCAACACGGGATAATTGGGGTGCGGTTTTCATATTCGTCTATCCGAATATATCAAGGCTGGGCAGGTTAGTCAATTGCCATTTGTCAATGGGCTAACAAAATTGTGCCGCGTCTATGTTCCTGTTGTTTTCAAGGTGGTGATCACCCATGGCGACCTGATTGGGGTGTTTCCACTCAACGAGGATTAGGTTTACAATTTCCGGTTCATGTTTTTGATGGCCTGAATATGGGAAACCAACGCTGTGACGAGTACTGCAAGTGAACAGACTGACAAAGCCGAGGCGGGGATGGATGCGCTAAAGGTGCGGTTGGGGGAAATTGCCCAGGCGATGGAGGTATGGTTGGAACGAGCGATCGATGGACGTGGTGGGGAAAGTGGTGGGCGGCGTGGGGGGGCAGGTGCAGGGGGACGTGGGAGGGTGCCGGGTAATTTGCGGGAGGCGATGAAGTATTCGGCATTGGGCGGAGGTAAACGGCTACGGCCGGGGTTGGTGGTGTTGTCAGCCCAGGCGGTAGGTTGGGATGGAGCGGTGGATGGTCAGTCGGATCATGCGGTGATGTGTTGTGGCGGAGCGATGGAACTGATTCATTGTTTCAGTCTGGTGCATGACGATTTGCCAGCGATGGATGATGATGACATGCGGCGGGGTCGGCCAACGTTGCACAAGCACACGAACGAGGCGATGGCGATCCTGGCTGGTGACATGATGATGGGGTTGGCGTTTGAATTGTTGGCAGGGCTGGATGGCAATACGGGTGGCGTGGGGAGTGGTGGGGCAAGTGCGGGGGTAAGTGGGGGGGTAAGTGGTGGGGGGTTGGTCAGTGAATTGGCGATCGCGACGAACAACATGATTGTGGGGCAGGTGCATGACACGTTGCCGGATTTTGAGGCGTCGATGCCGGGGCTGGAACGATTGCAGACGATCCATCGGAATAAAACGGGGGCACTGATTCGCGGGTCGTGCCGGATGGGTGCGATCGCAGGCGGGGCCAGCGAAGCGCAGTTGCAGGCGTTGACCGAATACGGCGAAGCGATCGGGCTGATGTTTCAAGCGGTGGACGATTTGCTGGATGTGACGCAATCAGCCGAGCAATTGGGCAAGGCCGCGGGCAAGGACGCGGACATGGGGAAATTGACGTATCCGGGTTTGCTGGGCGTGGACGAAACGCGTGAACAGATCCGACAAATGGAAACGCAAGCGATCGCGGCGCTGGAACCGTTGGGTGAAGCGGCCGAACCCTTGCGGGTGTTGTGCCGGTATATGGCCGTGCGGACGAAATGATGAAAAGGCCGATCGTGATCGAAACCGGGGATAAATAGCGTGAATATCCCGTCACGTCAGGCTAAAAAGGCACAAAATATGTGGTGATGCGTTCGAGTGGGATACTCAAGGCGTGCTACGCTATCATTTTAGGTATGATGTTGAGCTAGTGGCGTGAATCCTGCGTCGGCGGTTTAGTGATAAGGATTCGATGGCTAAATTGGATAGCGATCGCAGGTCGATGTCCGATAATGATGGTCATGTCATGACGGGCGCGTCGAATCGCGTGGTCACGACAGGGACAGGACGACAGGATGACAGGATAGCGTGATGGCTCGCGGCAACGAGGGAGGAAACGGTGGGGGGTAAAACGGTGGGGGTTAACGTGGCGGGCTGACTGTGGGGGAGTGCGGGGGGGGGAAGTGGGGGGGGAGTGGGCAATAAATAGGGGGACGGTTAGGGGGAAGGTTTTTTTAACATTGGCGAGGCAAGGCAAGTGGCAAAACCCAGCAACAACGCTCAGAACGGTTCACCCCAGACAGATGTGAGTGAGCAGTTTTCGCATTTGAAACAACTCTCGAAAATTCAGGGCCCGGCTGATCTGAAAAAACTGGACATCGACCAGTTGACGGAATTGGCGGCTGATATTCGAGCCGCGATTTGCGATCAGGTGGCACAGACCGGCGGACACCTGGCACCGAACCTCGGGGTGGTCGAATTGACCATTGCGTTGCACTACGTGTTCGACTTCGGCCCTCAGGTCGATGGCGATCGCTTGCTGTTCGATGTCGGGCATCAATGCTATCCGCACAAGCTGTTGACGGGCCGATTGAACATGCTGCCGAAGTTGCGAACGCGCGTGGGCATGGCCGGTTTCCCCGAGCCCAAAGAAAGCGACTACGACCTGTTCAGCGTCGGTCATGCCGGGACTGCCATCAGCACAGCGGTGGGCATGGCCCGCGGCGACCAACTGATGGGCCAGGATCGCAAAACCGTCGCGCTGATCGGCGATGCGTCGATCGTCAACGGCGTGGCGATGGAAGGCCTGAACAATGCCGGAACATTGAAACGCCAGTTCCTGGTGGTCCTCAATGACAACGGGATGTCGATTGCCAAACCGCAAGGCGCGATGGCCCATTATTTTGATCGGGTGCGCGTCAGTCCGTTGTATGGTGAAATCAAAAAGCGCGCGCATGATGTGTTGAAACGCGTGCCGGGTGGCCATACGTTGGAAGAGTTGTACGCGCGTTGCGGCGAAATGATGAAAGCCGCGATCATGACCGGGCATATGTTTGAACAGTTCGGGTTGCTATGCGTGGGACCTGTGGATGGTCACGATCTAAAAACATTGATCGCGATGATGGAAGAAGTCCGCGATTTTGATGGACCTGTGTTGCTGCATTGCAAGACGATCAAGGGCAAGGGATACGATTTTGCCGAAGGCGATGCGACGACGTTCCATTCGCCCAAGCCGTTTACGGTCGAAGGTTGTCGCGTTGAAATCAAATCATCGGGACGCAGTTTCACCACCGCGTATGCGGATGCGATGATCGACCTGATGAAACGCGATGACAAGGTGTTTGCGATTACCGCCGCGATGCCCGACGGCACGGGCGTGTCGAAAGTGATGAGCGAATTTCCCAAGCGATCGTTGGACACAGGCATTTGTGAATCGCATGCCATGGACATGGCCGCCGGTATGGCCAAGTCCGGCATCAAGCCGTTTTTCGCGGTGTATTCAACCTTTTCGCAGCGGGCATTGGATCAGGTGTTCCAGGAAGTGGCGTTGCAGGGCTTGCCGGTTCGCGTGTGTATGGACCGGGCAGGTTTTGTCGGTGGCGACGGTGCGGTGCATCACGGATATCTTGACGTGAGTATGTTCCGATTGTTCCCGGATGCGGCGCTGATTGCCGCGAGCGATGAAGCGAACCTGCGTGCGGGATTGCAGTTCATGGCCGACTACAACGACGGCGCGTCGTTTATTCGTTACCCGCGTGACAATGTGGCAAGCCAACCAGTGCAGGCCGATGAGGATGTACCGCCGTACGTGTTGGGTAAAGCCAATCTCGTGCGACCCGCACGCGGCGATAAGCCTGACGTGGCGATCCTGGCCTACGGCGTGATGGTCTACGAAGCCCTTGACGCGATCGTCGCGCTCGAACAACAGGGCTACGACATTGCGGTGTACGACGCGCGATTTGCCAAGCCGGTGGATATCGAATTGCTGACCGAATTGATCGGCGCGGACATTCCGGTGTTGACTGTGGAAGATCACCTGTTGGCCGGCGGCTTCGGTTCCGCCGCGCTCGAAGCCGCGCATGACGCTGGTCTGGCCGTGGGCAAATTGCATCGCCTGGGCATGCCGATGAAATGGATTTATCAGGACAGCCGTCCGAATCAGTTGGCCGAAGCCGGCATCGATTCCGCAGGTATCGCCCGCAAGGTCCGCATGATTATGGATGCGGATGCTCAGCGTGACGGTTCAGTCGATGGCACCGACAAGCCCGCCGCGAAGACGCGCGTGCTGGGATAAAAATATTTATCCACAGATTTACACAGATGCCACAGATTAAAAAAAAAACGAATCTAGAGCAACAGATAAAAACAAACGGCACGGCCCGCTGGCTGGTGGACTTAAGTCCACCAGCCTGACCCCCCAAAACGTGAAGATTAATCACGCCCGTTGTTGTAAAAATAAAACCACCGATGCACACCGATTTGTACTGCTGTTTTATCAGTGTGAATCGGTGGTTCTGTTTTTTAGATTTTTTAAATCTGTGTCATCTGTGAAATCTGTGGACAAAAAACAAAACTTATTTCGTGCCTGCGGGGCCAGGTCCGGCGAGGTATTTTTTTCGGATGGCGCGTTCGAGGTTGACGTTGTTGATGTTGGCCAGGGTGCAAAGCCATGCCACGACATCGGCAAATTCGGATTCGAGATCCTCATGGGTTGATCCGCCGGAAGTGTTGCCACCTTCGCCTTGAGTTTTGTGCAAGGTGGTGGCCAGTTCGCCGACCTCTTCGATGAGCCACATGAACGTGCCGGGCGTACCGCGTGCCGAATCGGTGGCATAATATTTTTCGTGAATGTGTTGCTGGAACGCGGCGAAGGTGAGCGGCGGGTTGGGCGATTGTTGATCCGCAGCGCTGTCGGATTGCGAGGGATGATGTGGGGGTGTGGGGGGGGTGTTCATGGTTTATATAGCGTAACGCAAAAGTTGGCATTGACGCGAGTATGATGTAGCGATGGCCACGAGCACGACATTACATGTTGAAGGGATGCATTGCGCGTCATGCGTGGCGCGTGTGGAGAAAGCGCTGGACGGGCTTGACGGGGTGAATCGCGCGTTGGTGAATCTCGCCTTGCAGGAAGCGCGGGTGGAGCATACCCCGGGTCGGCCGACCGTGGCGGAGATGGCCGAGGTGTTAAAGCATGTGGGCTATGACGCGCATCCGATCAATGACGATCCGCTGGGTGAAACGGTAGGGATTGGAGGAGCCGGTGGGGCTGGTGGGGGGGCGCCGGGCGCGGCGCTGCAACAGTATTGGTTGTGGCGTGTCATCGGCGGCGGTGCGTTGGGCGTGGTGATCATGGTGTTGGCCATGTTTTTTCATGAGCCATGGTCAGCATGGGTGCAATTGGCCTTGGCGACGCCGGTGCAGTTGATCCTGGGCTGGTCGTTTTATGTCGGGGCATATCGCGCGATCAAACGCGGCAAAACGGAAATGGATACGTTAGTCGCGCTGAGCACGACGGTGGCGTTCGTGTACAGCGCAATCGTGACGATCAATGGCTGGGGCGCGGGGGTTGAAGCGGTCATGAATAGCGCTGCAGCGGATGGAACAACCAATGGAATAGCCGGGGGAAACGTCGGGGGAAACGTCGGGGGAAACGTGGGGGGGAACGTGGGGGGGGGCGGGGTGTATTTTGATACGGCGGTGATGATTCTGGTGTTGATCGGGTTGGGCCGGATGTTGGAGGCGCGCGCCAAAGCGAGCGCTGCGTCAGCAATTTTTAAATTGTTAGCCATGCGACCAACGACTGCGGTGCGATTGTCGGGGGATAAGTTGCAAGAGCACGAGACGGTGCCCATCACGTCGTTGCGGGTGGGCGATGTGGTGCTGGTGAAACCGGGGGGGCGTGTGCCCACGGATGGTCGCGTTGTTGAAGGCGAGACGGCGATCGATGAATCGATGTTGACGGGAGAAGGTTTGCCGGTAGAAAAAATCGCGGGCGATCGTGTCATGGGTGGCACGGTCAGTCGCAGTGGCGCGATCAAGGTGCGCGTGTTGGAAACAGCCGAGCGCGGGATGCTGTCGCAAATTATCGAACGGGTGCGACGCGCGCAATCGAGTAAATCAGATGTCCAACGTTTGGCCGATCAGGTAGCGGGAGTTTTTGTGCCCGTGGTGATTGTGATGGCGGTGTTGACGTTGTTGGGCTGGTGGGGATTCGGGCATTTTTCGACGGGTTTTTTAGCGATGATTGCGGTGTTGATTGTGGCGTGTCCGTGTGCGTTGGGGTTGGCCACGCCGATGGCGATCATGGTGGGTTCGGGTATCGGAGCCGAGCGTGGGATACTGATCAAGGATGCGGCGGCGTTCGAACGGGCGGGAAAATTAACGCATGTGTTGTTGGATAAAACGGGCACACTGACCGCGGGCAAGGCGACCGTCGCAGAGATGGTGGTGGTGCCAATTGCGAATGATGGTGGAGAGGATGATGAGGCAAGTAGTAGTGAGGCAAGTGGTAGTGGGGCAAGTGGTAGTGAGGTAAGTGGTAGTGAGGTAAGTGGTAGTGGGGCAAGTGGTAGTGAGGTAAGTCGTGCTGGGGTAAATGTGGGCGGCAAGTGGTGGGGAGATGATCGCGAGATGTTGCGCTTGGCTGCGTCGGTGGAGCGGTTCAGTGAGCATCCGTTGGGGATGGCCATTGTCGATGCGGCGAAGCATTATGGATTAGCGATGTCGGACGTCTATGACTTTGAACAGATCGCCTCGTCGGGCGTGGCGGGGAACGTGGACCATCATCATGTGATGGTTGGCCGATTGAGTGCTTTGCGTGAGCGCGGGGTGACGGGATTGGCGTTGCTTTCCGAAGTGCGTGACGACATGCTCGAAGGCCATCGCACAGCGGTGGCGGTAGCTGTTGACGGTTTGGCGATAGGTTTGATTGCGTTTAATGATGCGATCAAGCCGGATGCGCCAGCGATTGTGCGCGAATTAAAATCGATGGGTTTGCGCGTGTCGATGTTGACCGGCGACTTGCCCTCAACAGCACGGGCGATTGCGGTGGAGGTGGGGATTGATCCTGATCAGGTGAACGCTCGGGTGGTACCTTCGGAAAAACAGGACATCGTCGAGCAGTTAAAAAACAGCAAAAAACGCGGGCGAAAACCGGTGGTGGCCATGGTGGGCGATGGGATTAATGATGCGCCTGCGCTGGCGGCGGCGGATGTGGGAATCGCGTTAATCAGTGGTAGTGAAATCGCGGCCGACGCCGGTGATCTGGTGTTGCTGGGCGATGGTTTAGCGCAATTGCCGACGGCGATTCGATTGAGCCGAGCGACGATGCGCCGCATTCGCGCGGGCCTGTTCTGGGCGTTTGCGTACAACCTGTTGTTGGTGCCGGTGGCGATGGCGGGACTGCTGCATCCGATGCTGGCCGCGGCGGCGATGTCAGCCAGTTCGCTGTGCGTGGTGGGGAATGCGTTGTGGTTGCGACGTGCATTTCGATAGATAATTTTGGTGCTGTTTTATAGCCGCAGATGGACGCGGATAAACGCGGATAAAACAGCAGACATTTTTAACGAGGAATTCAGGAACGCAGGAATTCAAAATATCTGAAAACAATGGTATTTTGAATCACGGGAATATTGTGGAATTCATTGTTGTGAATATTCCTGTATTCCTGTATTCCTGAATTCCTCGTAAAAATTGTCTCATCTGCGTTTATCCGCGTCCATCTGCGGTTAAATATTTTTCAGCGCATCACGCGCAGCGATGACTTTTTGTTGAGCGGATTCGGGGGTGTCGGCCATGGTGGTGAGGTGTCCCATTTTTCGGCCTGGCTTAGCGCTTTGCTTGCCGTATAGATGGAGCTTGACATCGTGATGGGCAAGCATGGCGGGCCAGTTAGGATCGGTGGCGTTATGGGTTGTGCTGGGCGAGTGGGAGTGTGTGGGGGGCCACAGATCGCCGAGCAGATTGGCCATCGCGGCGGCGGGGCGTAACAGGGATGGATCACCCAGAGGCAGGCCGCAGATGGCGCGGAGTTGTTGTTCGAACTGACAAGTGACGCAGGCATCGAATGTGTAGTGGCCACTGTTATGCGGGCGTGGGGCCAGCTCGTTGATGATCAGTTGGTTGTCGTCGAGTAAAAACATTTCGACAGCCAACACGCCGACAAGTCCGATGGCGTCGGCGATGTGATGAGCCAGTTCGATTGCTTGTTGCGTGACGTGGTCAGGCAATTGCGCGGGGACGGTGGTGATGTCGAGAATGTGGTTGGCGTGATCGTTCTGGCCCGGCGGGTAGGCGGCGAATTCGCCGGTGGTGGTGCGGGCACAAACGACGGATATTTCCCGGGAAAAACGCACAAATTTTTCCAACACGCACAGCGGGGCATCAATGGTTTGCCACGCGTGGGTGGCGGCCTCGGCATCAGGGGTATCGATGCGGATTTGGCCCTTGCCGTCGTAGCCGAATTCTGCGGATTTTAAAATCGCTGGTGCGCCGAGTTTTTCTAAACCGGCGGCCACATCGTCTGCGCTTTGGCACACATGAAAGGGGGCGACGGGAATGCCGTTGCTATCGAGAAATTGTTTTTCGCGCACACGATGGCGACAGGTATGCAATACCTCCGGTGATGGCAGGATCGGATGGATCGCGGCGATGGCGTTCAAGGATTCAGCCGGTACGTTTTCAAATTCAAACGTGATGACATCGACATGCTGAGCAAATTGCTTGACGGCATCGATGTCATCGTAGTGCGCGGTGACCTGGAGATCGGCGACGTGAGCGGTGGGACAATCCTCGACCGGATCGAGCACGTGAATGCGATAGCCCATGCGTCGCGCGGCGATCGCCAACATGCGACCGAGTTGGCCGCCGCCTAACACGCCGATGGTGGAACCGGGATTCAAAACCATCGTTGCGCCTTGTTTAGATTTTTGGTGTGCAGGTATTCGTGTGTTGCCAACATGGTTCGTTCCTCAATCCGTAATTCGGCCCGTTAATCGGCGGACAAATCGCATTGATCCAAAACGGATTGGGTTTGTTGCTTGCGGTAATCGTGAAGACGTTGACGCAGTGCGTCGTCGGATGTGGCCAGTATCGCGGCAGCGAGTAGGCCTGCGTTTTTCGCCCCGGGGTTACCGATGGCCAATGTGCCCACGGGAATCCCGCCGGGCATTTGTGCGATGGAGAGTAACGAATCCATGCCGGAAAGCGCTTTGCTTTGCACGGGTACGCCCAGCACAGGCAAGACGGTTTTGCTCGCGGCCATACCCGGTAGGTGTGCCGCGCCACCGGCTCCGGCGATGATGACGCGCAGGCCGCGTGCTTCAGCGGTGTCGGCATATTCAAAGAGCCAATCCGGCGTGCGATGGGCCGAGACGACTTTCATTTCATAAGCAACGCCTAGCTGGTCGAGCGCGTCGGCGGCGTGTTGCATGGTCGGCTTATCGCTGGTGGAACCCATGATGATGCCGACGAGCGGTTGAGTTGAATGATTGGCTGGCGATGACATGCAGTGATTATCGACGATTCGACGCGGACGGCAAACCGGGATAAAAAAATTACGGAGAATTCCGGAACCGGCAGGCAAAAAATGAAACTCGAAATAAAAATGGCTGCGCGTGAGAATGCTGGGACAGGGTAAAACAGGCTCGCGATGGGGCCGCACAACGAGGATTACCGCAACAAATCGAGCCACGCTTCGGGCAGGACTTCTAACCAGAATCGGCCACGAACTTTTTTGACGTAGACCTTGCAGTCAAAGGTTTGCGTCAGTGATTCGGGCGTGATGACCTGATCCGGCGTGCCCGCGGCGATGAATTGGCCATCGCGCATCAGTAGGACCTGGTCGGTGTTGGGCGGCAATTCCTCGACATGATGCGTGATAAACAGCACGGCCGGCGGCGTTGGATTTTGCAGGATGAGGTGGATGGTGGCCAACACCTGTTCGCGGCCGGCGATGTCCAGTCCCGCGGTTGGTTCGTCCAGAATCAACAGCTCAGGCAAATGCACCAATGCCCGTGCGATGAGGCAGCGTCGTCGCTCGCCGGTCGACAGGGTATCGATGCGATGATCGATGCGATGGGATAGGCCGACCTGATCCAGGAGCATGGCTGCGCGATCGCGTTGGTCGGCGGTTGGTCGGTCGTACAATCCGACGGTGGCGAAATAGCCGGTGCACACCGCATCAATGGCAGACAGTTCGCCGTCCACGGTGGCACCACCGCCGGACCCGGTTTCGTCGAGTGTGGGATTGACGATGCCAACGCGTCGGCGCAAGGCGCGGACATCGGTTTGCCCGATGGTTTGACCGAGCACTTCGACGTGGCCGGAGGTGATAAACGATTGGCCGGTCAGTGTGCGCGTGAATGTGGTTTTGCCACAGCCGTTGGGCCCGAGGATTGCCGTCGCCACGCCGGGCTGAATGTCACAGCTAACCCCGCGCAGGATCGGCGTGTCATGCCGTGTCACACACAGATCACGCACGCGAATCACAGGATTGGTTTGATCGATGGCCACGTGCAAATACTAACGGCAAAAACGTTCAAAAATGTCGGCACAGGAAACTTTGTTTTTTTGTCCACAGATTTCACTGATGGCACTGATGAGAAAATCAGAAATAACATGCGATGGTCGCGTGGAATTTTTCTGCTTCTGCTCTTACATGCTTCCGAAAATAATCTGTGTAATCTGTGGAACGCTTGCCTGTTTTTGTGGTGCCGTGTCGGTGGTTTTTACAGATCAAAAATCAACTGACAGTGCGCCGTAGTAGGTCAGGTCGCTTTTCTTTGAGCCGGGATCGACGACGGATTCGTACTCATGGACGATGCCGAAGTTCAGGTTGAGGCCCTTGGCTTTGTCGAGTGCGATCTTCCATTCGACGGTGGAGCGGGTGCGGAATTCGCCACCATCTTCCAGATCGGGATAGATGCGCGTGCTGGCAATCAGGCTCTGGTTGTCGGCGATTTTCCAATCGGCGTCAGCGCCGAGGATGCCTTCGGGTTTCCAGTCGTCATCCATCGAACCCCATTCCTTGCTGAATCCAATACCACCGCGGAGGTTGACTGAAAGGTCGTCCTCTTCAATCAGGTTGTAACCCAGACCGCCGCCGACGTTGGCTCGGTAGTCCCATGACTGGAACTGGTCCCAGTCGATGCGACCTTCCATCCAATAAAACCATTTGGATTCAGGGATGAGCCAGTCATGCAGGATGCCTGCGGTGGCTTGGTTTTTCGTGCTCGAGGAATCGTCGGACTCATAGAAATAGGCCGCGTCGATGGCGGTGCGATTTTTTTCGGTTTCGCGTTTGGTGGTGAACTTGGCATTCATGCCGAACGTCTGCGAATTGCCGTCGCTACCACTGACGCCCGCGGCCAGATTGGAATCCCAGCCGGGGAACAATGACGCAGGCTCTGCGGGAATTTCTTGCACCATTTCGGCCGTCTCGGCTTGAGCGTCACTCTCAGCGCTATCGGCCGATGATGCGGCTGATGATGCGATCTTGTCATTGCTGACGGTGATGTTGCCGAGCGTGGGATGTTTGATGGTGGTGGTTGTGCCATCCTCGGCCACGACTTCGCCGGTGAGGATGTCGCCGTCGATCAGTTGGATTTTGGTGGCTGCGGGAGCGGCGTCTTGGGCATGGAGCGGTTGACCGCTGTGCGTGATGGCGCCCAATGCCAGCGCTGCAGCGAGTGTGGCGGACGTGTTGGATGTGTTGAAAAAACGAGTGATGAAATGATTAAGCATGTTGCGTTGGCCTTGTGTACGAACCGTGGTACCTAAACGTTTTGTTGTGCCGAGGCTCGCAGAGCGTGTCGGCGGTGAATGACGTTGCGTGACAGATTCAAACCCAGCTCGTAGACCCGAAAGTAGACTCGGAAAAACCGAACCTCCCGGCGTCGATGGATCGCGTGATCTGGGAAGAAGTTTCGCTAGTTCCCTTGAGACGGATTCATTTTTTTGGATTTGAACGACTGTCGTTGCAACGACAACGGGCGTGGGATTATAGCGTTTTTGACGTATATTGCTAGGCTGTTAAACATCGCCGATAACCGGAATTTTGCGTCCGTTTGCGGGTTATATCCCAAGCAGCTTGGATTACCGGTCGATGTGTGGGGTGGCTGATTCTGTGCATAGCGTGCAATCGCACCCGGGCACAGAACCGTTTAAGCTGTGGGTCAGGTCTGGGAATCAGGAGGAGAAAGTCATGCAAGTATTAGGTTTCAAAAAGCGCTCCGTGCGCTCGGTTCGTTTGGCCGGTTCGGGACGCCAGTGGCCTCGTGTGATGACGGCGGTCGCGGCGTTCATGGTCGTGATGGGTTTCATGCCAGGCCACGCGTCCGATGCGTCGGCGGGAACCATCATCGGGCTCAACGGCGTCAATGCGAGTTTTTATCCCAATCCGTTTGATCCCGACGGCGATGGCGTCACCACAGGTTCTGAGCCATCGTTGATTAACTTCGGCTTCAACGGTTTTGGGTTCGGACTTGTTGAAGGTTTGCCCGTTAAAAATCTAGTGTCGCGCCGCGATTCGCAGGTCAGCTTTGGCGCCGCTCGTGTGCAGGGCAACGCATTTAGCGCATTCATGCAAGCCATCGCACCTCAATCGTTTGACGTTGGCACCGTCATCACTGCGCAATACACCCAGAACTACGGCACCAGTTCCGACTACACGCTTAACCTGAACCAACAGTCCGGCGGGCCGATGCTTACTCAGTCCGGCCCGGGCACGCCTGGCACGCATCCTTATCAAGTCACCACATTAAGTAGTGTGGTCAACAACGCCATCGGTTTTCGCGTCGATCAAACGATGGTGACTTTCGCCAATCAAGGCGGCACGCGCTATGCCGATTTCAATGAGGTCATGCTCTTGCCTGATCGGCTCACGCCGATTCCCGTGGTCGGCGCTGCTGGCAGCGCGCCCGCGACGGGTTCAACATTTGGCACACTCGCGGGCTTGACCGATCGTAGTGGTGGGTTGGGCGATCAGGCCACCTTGACCGGCGGTTGGCGCGTGGACAATCCGGCTTCCGATCGATTTATGGAAATCGAATTTTCGCAATCCGAGCCGCTCACCGGACTGGTGCTGAGCAATTGGCGCGACATGACGATCATCGGATTGATCAAAGATGACAACGGCGTGGCCATCGCGAGCTTCACTATGACAGGCGGCGGTAACGATGGTGGTGAAATCTTGCCCATCCATTTCGATCAGCCGGTGGTGACCCAGTCCTTGCGCATCGAATTCAGCGGCATCGGCCCTATTGGGTTCCGTGAGGTGATTCCGTTGCGTTTGGCGGCCAATGTGGTGATTCCTGAGCCTGCGGCAGCGATTTTTCTGGCAACAGGATTATTTTTAATTGTCGGCCGACAGAGACGCGCGTCATAATCGGAACAGCTTAACAGTAGCAAATTCAAGCAATTACGATCGCCCCGCGTGAAATCCAGGTCACGCGGGGCGATTTCTTGCGCTGCGCTCATAAAAACCACTAGGCAGCCTACGGTCACTTTGGTAAACTCAGTGCCGCGTTATGTTCCCATAACCTTGCTGTTGTGGAGTTTGGCAACATCAAGCAGCGCTATGTAACGCCACGAAATGTCACGAAATGTCACGAAACGCTGTGATTTTATTTATCTGATCAACCCACGTACTCATACGTACTTTTTATATCCGAAAGGGAGAGATTCCATGAAACTTATGCACCGTACCCTCACCGCCGCCGCTGCGGCAGCCCTGTTGGCCTTGCCAGCAACCTCAGCCATGGCCGTCACCGGCATCAGTGGCACCACCGTCTCCGGCACACGTGGTGTCGTTCCTCTGACACCCGGCATCGACTACATCGTTCAGGCTGAACTGTCGCCCGGCGTGTTGACACCAACCATGGCTGGCACCGTTCAGGATGTCATGGGTGGCAACAAAGCCGCACCCGGCGGTCACGTCGAACTGTTCGCTGACAGCGAATCAGGCACCTACGCCAACCCCAACGTCGGCGGCGCGTTCCAGACTCAAACCCCAACCGTGCTCTCAGGCAATCTGCCTCGTGGTGCAGTGCAAGCTCGCAGCCTCAACGGTAACGACTGGTTCCAGACCGGTGGTGGGCATGACAACAGCTACGGTGCTGCGAACCGTGCGAACTTCTGGTTCCAGGATTTTTCCAACAACACCAACCTCGACGCGGTGATTGCCGCTTTGCCTGCTCCCTTGCAACCAATCGCCAAGCAGACCCTGTACGAAAACTTCCGTGACGGTGGCGGTTTCGCTCGCTTGTCCGACCCCAACGTCGCTTACATCAATGAGCACGACAACGGTGAAGTCCGCGTCGGGTTGGCTGCGAACTACGACATGTCACCTGAAGTGCGTCAGACACTCGGGGCATTGGAAGCATCCAATCCTTTGATCCCTACCGGCACGCTGACGAACTTGTTTGACAGCTTGCAGGCCAGTGGTGATGTCGCTGATCCGTTCCAGTTCAGCGAAGTGGTGATTGTGACCATTGATGGTCAGGAATACTTTCTGTATGGCTTTGAGGCTGATCCCTCAGGCCTGGTGGCTTTCGACCCGACCGAATCGTATGACGGCATCTACGAATTCATCATTCCTGGCTTCGGTGTGATTCCCGAACCCCTGACCGCGACGCTTGGCATGATGGCCATGGGTGCGTTGGGTCTGACGGCCACCCGTCGTCAACGTGGCTGAATGTGCCTGAACGTGAATGATCGCATCAGAATAAAACTCTCCCCGAAGCCCACGGATAACTTCCGTGGGCTTTTTTTTGTCTGTGGTTTAAAATTCTTATACGAATGACGATCAATACGCATGTCGTGCATTGATTCGTGCTAGAACCACAGGGAAAAATAATCGCCACAATTTTGTTGCTCTGGACTGGCCGCTTAAGCGGCTAGTCCGAGTGACCGTCGAGAATATTGAAGCCAGTTACTCCTAGCCCCCGGTGAATACCGGGGGAAGAGGTAAGGATTTTTTAAAACGCACGAATTTTCAACGGCATAGAGATCCCATCATTAGCCACTACAGCCACCACAGCCACCACAGTCACCACCACAGACAACACGGCATTCACCACCGCCGTTGATCATGGCCGTTCATTGCCACAGTTCATCACCGCTGTTCATCACCACTCGCCAAGGCGCGAAGGCCTCCAGAAATCAGGGAACTAAAAATGCGCTGCATTACGCTTATGTTCGACACACTCAATCGCCGTCACCTTTCGCCCTATGGTTGCGATTGGGTGCATACGCCGAATTTTCAGCGGTTAGCTGATCGTACCGTCACGTTTGATACCAGCTATGTGTGTTCGATGCCGTGCATGCCTGCTCGTCGGGATTTTCACACGGGGCGTCCGAATTTTCTCCATCGATCTTGGGGGCCGCTTGAGCCGTTCGACGATTCGATGCCAGCCATGCTCGACAGTCATGGCATCCACAGTTGCCTGATTTCCGATCACAAACATTACTGGGAAGACGGCGGGGCCACATATCACACGCGCTACAGTTCATGGCAATGCATTCGAGGGCAGGAGGGTGATCCATGGATGGGCCAGGTGGCACCCGAGCCGATCGATCCTCGGGCCATTCGTCGCAACGTTGGTGCCTACTGCAATGGTGCGCGTCAGAGTTCGGTCTATCAGGATCGTATAAATAGAAAATTCGCAGTCAGTGAAGATCAGTTTCCCATCAGTCAAACCTTTGCTGCAGGCCTGGATTTTATCGAACGCAATCATGCGGATGATCATTGGCTTTTACATCTCGAAACGTTCGATCCTCATGAGCCGTTTCGCGCATCGGATGAGTACAAAAAAATCTATCAGGCCCACTACGATGCCTGGGAAAAAAACGACGGACGCATCTGGGATTGGCCCGACTATCGACCGACTAATGACAGTGATACGCCCGAGCTGACCGAACACATGCGCCACGAATATGCTTCGTTGCTGAGCATGTGTGATGCAAAACTGGGGCAGGTTCTCGACATGATGGACGAGCACCACATGTGGGAAGACACGATGTTGGTCGTGTGGACCGATCATGGTTTTTTGCTCAACGAGCATGACTGGTGGGCGAAATCGCGCACGCCATGGTGGGAAGAATTAGCGCGGACGCCGTTTTTTATGTGGGATCCACGCACGGGCAAACGTGGCGAACGACGCAACGCCTTGGTGCAGCCTGCGATTGATTTGCCGGTGACGCTGTTGAAATATTTTGGATTGGACGCGACGCCCGACATGGTGGGTTGCGATTTGGCTGACACGTTGGCCAGCGATGCGCCCGTGCGCGAGGCCGCGATATTCGGCAATCATGGCGGGCACGTTAATATCACGGATGGGCGTTACGTCTACATGCGTTCAGCCGCCAACGCCTGCAACAGTCCACTCTATGACTACACGCTGATGCCTACGCACATGAATCACCCTTTTGGTGTGGATGAGTTACGCGATCGAATTGAATTGGTTGAGCCGTTTGATTTCACCAAAGGTTGCAAGGTGATGAAGATCGGCGCGTCACCCGCGGAACAGAAAAAGTGTGACCCATCGCCGTGGTTTCCCTCGGTTACCAAGCCATCGTTGTTGTACGATTTGCAGAACGATCCCGCTCAGGAAAACACTTTGCAAGATCCGAGCATCGAACAGCGCATGACGGAATTATTGATTCGTGAAATGCAACGTGTCGATGCGCCGGTGGAACAGTACGAACGGCTGGGGTTGTCCGAGTAGTGCGTTCAATTGTTCATTTGTATGACGTGAATATTGTCGCGAACTTATACTCATCCGGCTTAGAACTCGCGTGTTAGCCGCCGCCCTTGGGCGGCGCGTCGCTGTCAAGAAACCCCTGTCCCTCCCGCATACACGCGCCGTCCAAGGGTGGCGGCTAACAAGTCATCACACGCAAAAAAAATTGGAATCCGCATTAGTCGCGAACCTAGTAGTCGCGAACCTAGTAGTCGCGAACCTAGTTGCAAACCTCGTATCGGGCCATCGCAGCAAGCGAGTAAACCAAACAAGTCAGTAACCCACAAGCAAGCCCAATGACCCAGAGGAAATGTGTGGTGTGTGTGTGAGGGGGGGGAGTGTGGGGGGGGGCATAAGAAATGACATGTTTTGTGGATTTGAGTCCATGGTGGTTGGGGTCGTGTGTTGTTAACCTGCATCCTGTGACGTGATTTTGAATTGGCAAGCAAGTGTCTACAGGAGTTCAATAATGTTTGATGGTTTAGTCGTGAATCGTGGCAATCTGGCGTTGTTGTCGAATGCAAAAACGCGATCGATCAGTTCCGAAAACAGTGACGGCAAAAAAGGTGGCGGAGGCCGTACTGTGGTGTCGGATGAATCGGGCACCGGGGGAAGTTGTGCTCGCGATTTGGGGACAGGGTGGAAAGTTTCACCATGGTCGCGAATCGGCCCGGGAGAAACCTACACCCTGGCTGATATTGAAGGTCCCGGCTGTATCCAATCGATGTGGATGACCGTGGGATTGAAATTTTATCGCGATGCTATTTTGCGCATCTATTGGGATGGTCAGGAACAGCCCTCGGTGGTGGTGCCGTTGGCTGATTTTTTTGCGTCCGCATGGACCGGGACGAAAACTTTCGCCCAACTGACCAGTGAGATGGTGTGCATGAATCCCGGCCGTGCATTTAACTGTTACTGGCCGATGCCGTTTCGCAAGCACTGTCGCATCACGATTGAGAATCGCAACCCGGTCGAGGAAATGCGCATTTTTTATCAGATCAACTACGCACTCAATGAGGTGCCGGATGACGCGGCATATTTTCATGCTCAGTTCCGGCGCGTGAATCCGTTGCCCTACAAAAAGGTTTACACCATTCTGGATGGCGTGCGTGGACAGGGTCACTATGCGGGGACGTACATGGCGTGGGGCCTGAACAATCAGGGGTGGTGGGGCGAAGGTGAAATCAAGTTTTACATGGATGGCGATATCCCCGCGGGCCGATCGGTTGATGATGCGGTGGCAGAGCATGGCGGGGACTGTTATCCGACGATTTGCGGCACAGGCACCGAAGATTATTTTTGCGGATCGTACAATTTTGAGAATGCTGGCACCGGGCAATACCAGGAATATTGCGGACCCTATGCGGGGGTGCCGCATGTGTATCGGCCTGACGGTGTTTACAATTCGCAAACGCGCTTCAGCATGTATCGATGGCATGTCCCGGATCCAATTCGTTTTGAATCAGACCTCGCGGTAACCATGCAGGCGTTGGGCTGGCGTAGCGAAGGCCGATACTTGCCGTTGCAGGACGACATCGCGTCCGTGGCGTACTGGTATCAAACCTTGCCGACCGCACCGTTCCCCGAGCTGGGTGATCGCGATGCATTGGAAATTATTTAAGGGTGAATTGCTACGGTCGTTTTTAAAAATCGCGAGGCGCAAACGGGTAATTGGCAGCCAATCATTGTACGATAACGGCCCCGGACAAAAGGCGAGCGAACGGTCGCTTGTTGCGGGTAAGCGGTCGGTATCCATTGGCGTGATGAGACGCGATGAGATGTGATGAGATTGGAAATGTCATGCCCGATGAGCAGCGCTATATTGTGAAACTGTCATGTCCGGATCGCACGGGCATCGTGGCCGCGGTAAGTTCGTTCTTTGCCGAGCATGGTGGCTGGATTATTGAAGCAGATCATCATGCGGATCCGGTGACGCAAAAATCATTTATTCGTCAGGAGGTGTTGGCGAATTCGTTGCCGTTTGGTGTGGATGAATTACGCGAACGTTTTGCGGCGGTGGCCCAGGCTTTCGACATGGAATGGACGATTCACGATACGGCGGTGAAACGTCGCGTCGCGATACTGGTCAGTAAACAGGATCACTGTTTGAATGATCTGTTGTATCGATGGCGAAGCCGTGAGATGGATTTTGATCTGGTGGGCGTGATTTCCAATCACGATGACTGTCGGAGTTTTGTGGCTTGGCATGATGTGCCTTATCATCATGTGCCGATTGACAAAAACAACAAGGACGCTGGATTCCAACAGGTGGATGGCCTGATCGAATCGTTACAGGCTGATACGATTGTGTTGGCCCGTTACATGCAGATTATGCCGAGTTGGATTTGCGCAAAATATCCCGGTCGGATCATCAATATTCATCACAGCTTTTTGCCATCGTTCGTCGGAGCGCGACCGTATCATCAGGCCCATGCGCGCGGCGTGAAATTTGTCGGCGCGACGTGTCACTACGTGACCGAAGATTTGGATGAAGGCCCGATCATCGAACAGGATGCCATTCGCACGAACCATGCGCATGGCGTAGAAGCAATCACACGCGTCGGCAAGGATGTTGAAAAAGCGGTGTTGGCTCGTGGGTTGCGATACCACCTCGATGATCGCGTGATACTCAATGGCAAGAAGACCGTGGTGTTTGGCTAGGCGGAGTTCGTGGTGAAAACTGGTTGCGGCAACGGCCTACGATTCGTGGTGTGTGTGGGGGGGCGTTTATGGGTGGGATAATTAATTGCTGTTTTGCAGGGTTTTATAGGGTGATTCGTTGTCGTCGAGATCAACGGATCGGCCGGTGAGTTGGCCGTACCATGTTTCGATGGCGTTGAGATAGTCGTAACCATTTTCAACGCTCGGTTCGATCGCGGTGCCTTCTTGCCAATCATTCCATGTGGCGATCTGGATGAGTTCACTGTCGACGGTTTGGGCCTGGGCCATGGTGTGTTCGAGAAATGCCAGACCACTACTCATGATTTGACGTGGGCCACCACCCCAGCCATTGACGCCGGTGTCATCAAAACCGGGGGCAATAAATGGCATGAGGAAAGTGAGTTTGTTTTCTGCTTGCAAACGGTTGGCGATGGATTTGAAGTGATTGAAATCGTTAACCCATGCCGGGTCCGGTTTGATCCACATGTAAGCCGCGTCAAGGGGTGGATACAATTCAGGACGATCAAGATTTTGCCGACAGATGAATGGTCGCTCGGGTAACGCTTCGATGATCTGTTGCCACTCGGGACGTAACAAGGTGCGTGGGCCGTGCGTGTCTTGTCCCCAATAGTTGAATTGGAAAATAGCGGGTTTGCCTTCGCGACGCAGGTAGGCGGGATGGCTGGCGTAATGCTTGATGAGATAGGTCAGATCATCGGTGGCAGACTGGACGATTTGTTCGCGCGATTCAGGATGACGATAGGGCGGCCAGTTGAGTTTTTCCTCGTAACAGATGGCAAGACGCATGTCGGTTTGTTGAGCTTGATCCAACAGCATGAACATGATGTCGTGGGGTTCGTGTGCGTTGTTGTTCGCAGGCGATGGGGAATCGGTGGGCGGTCCGTACCAGATCACCACCATGGCGGTGATGCCCGCGTTGCGTGCGGTTTGAAAATGGTAACGGACCACGTCGGGGTCATGGCTGTTGTAAGGTCCGATGAGCGGATAGGTGACGGTGGCGATGTCACGCTGCCCGTTGTGGATAATGTTTTCGGGATCGTGTTTCGTGCCAGCGCCATCCCAGCGCCAATGTTTCCAGGTGCGATTGTCAGGCTCGCCCACGGGGTGAATTTCAAACCATGGCATGTAGTGCGCGACGAGGTGAGGTTGCGGTCCGGCAATGTTCCAAGGCGTATCGAAGGTTTCCGTTTGGACCGTTTTATTCGGGGAATTCTTGGTTTTTTCGTGCGGCTGCGCACAGCCCGTCATAACCATGGCGAATGCAATGATGAATGGAATCAACGCGTGGTACCGGGAAAAAGGTGACGTCGTAAAAGAGCCTGATAAGGCAAAGGATGTAAGAGCAAAAGTGCGAGGATAAGTGCGTGAGGAATAAAGAGGGGAAGAGTGGTGGGGAATGTGTGGGGGTGTGGTCATTGTTGCCATTTCCAATGATCGTTGGGATTGTTGCCGTAGGGCGTGTCAGCACTGTATTCGCTGACGATGTCTGCCTTGATGAACTGGGTGTGTCCATCTGCGAAGCCGTAGTTGCCACCTGCAACGCGGTGTTGTTCTGCGGGAGCGAAGAACATGGATTCCCATTCGGGGACGCCGACGTAGGCCTGATTGAGTGGCCCGCCGACGGTAGCCACGTATTGATAATTTTCGCCGAGGATGAAAACATGGTTGGGAATTTCATCGAAGCGAGCAATGCGATCGTTGGTCACGGGCGTGTTGAGGTCGGTGTATTCAGGCCAGGGGAAACGGTAGTTGTTAGCACGCAGGTATGTGGTGTTGAAACGCATGTCGTTGATGCCGTAGCTGCGTGGGGTGTAGGTGTTGAATGGTGCTGCGGTGTTGCGTTCGATGTTGTCGTCGGGACAGGTGTACAGTTCGCTGGACTCGGTGTAGTCGAGGAACGCGAGGATGCCAGCCCAGTCGTTGTAGCTGAAGGAAGAAGGCGGGGCACTGGTTTTGGAAACGAGTGTGTTGTTGCTGTCGACCGCGTAAGCGATGTGAGCGATCATCATTTGGCGAACGTTTGAACCGCAGACGGATTGCCTTGCGGCAGCACGAGCCGATCCTAGCGCGGGCAAGAGTAGGCTGATGAGCAAGGCGATGATGGAAATGACCACGAGCAGTTCGATGAGCGTGAAACCGTGGCGTGTGTGTGTATCGGTTTGAAGGCGCACACCAATACCACGTTCGTGTTGGGGCCACGAGCGAGGCGAATGGTGTGCATGAAATACTGTGGTGGGGATGTGAAGTTTACGCATGTTTGTCTGGGCCTTGCATGTCATGGGAAAGCGGGAAAAACAGCGTGATTGCTGACGTTAACGATCGGTGTTACTGATCAATCATCGGCGTCGCTTGAGCAATAAGAGACCGCCCAGGGCCGCTAGTGTGAAGCTGGCCGGTTCGGGAATGGCCGAGGTGGCGATGCTGTCGAATGTGAATTCCGCTTCGGTCGCGCTGTAGGGCAGGATGCGAATTTGCAGGACATACGATGCTGCGGTTACGGGCGCAGTGGGTGCGACATCGAACAGGATTGGCGTTTCCTGATTGGTGTCGGGCAAGACCAATGACTGGCCGATGTAGGCGTCCGAAACATCAAAATAAATGGCCTGGATGTTGATGTAATCATTGTCGGCAGGTTCGTACGGCGTGATGGTGACAATACTGTCCACGAGCGGGATTTTTCCAGCGGCGAGGTCGCTCCAGATAACCCCCGAATCGATTTCGAAGCCATCTGTTTTTGATAACGTGACAGTGCTGCCGTTGGGCGTGACGGATGCGTCGCCGAAGGGCGCACTGAAATAATCCGTGTTGTCCATCGGATCGACGAAAGCCGCGTGGGCCGTTGTGCTGGCGGTGATCGTGATGAACATGAAAGCGAAAGCAACTGTCGCCACGAGCGGGGTAAAGCGTAATGGGCGCATGATCAATCCTCCTAAAATACGATTGATAAATTGAGTACACATAAAATTGTAGGCTGGTGAAAATTTATAAAACGAGACAGTGGTTTAGTTATTGAGTTTGGTTTTGCGGTTATGTTTGTTGCGAAACTATTTTGTGAAACTATTTGTCTGTGTGGCGTCTGTTTGTCGCATGTGTTTTGTCAGTGTGCTTTTTTGACATTGGGGCCGACGATGATGTCGTCGAATTCAAACGCGGCATTGAGCAGATCGACGGGGTTGATACGCAAGCGAATGTGATAAAAGCGTGTGGCGTCAAAGCCGTTTTGTTGGGCGAGTTTGCTGACACTGGGAATGGTGATGAGGTCGGTGGTCTGGGTGTCTTCGACGCAGCGGATTTCGCCGAGGAAATAGTTGTTTTTGTCGAAAACGACAAGGGAAACGACAAGGTATCCGCCGTCGACTGGCCCGCGGGGATTGATGCGGATGGTGTCGTGTTGGGCGTTGAGCGGCAGATGTTTTTGCTGGGGTAGCATCCAGTCGACGCCAGCGTCTTGACGTATCGCGGTGCGGGTGAGCCGTGATGCGCCAGCCGATGCGAGTTCAATTTTAGCGGGACCGAACGGCTTGGCGAAATATTTGAGAGTGGTGCCATCGTCGTGAACGGTGGCCGGGTCGTTGGGGGTTGTGGTGGTGTCGGCAGTATCGTTGTTATCGTCGGTCGTGTCAGCCTTGCTGTGTGAAATGAATGACAATGAAAACGCCAGCGACAGAATGACAGCCAGTGAGGCGAGCGTGGGTGTGGCTAATGGGTACTTTCGGAACATCATGGCGTACCTCGTGTGAGGGGAACATATTGTTGGAACACTAGGAGACACTGGGCGGTTATGGGTGGTGATGGTAGGGTGCATAGTGGTAGGGGTCATGAAATACGCGATACGAATCGTGGGTTTTCGATTAACTGAGTGTGCATGGCCACCGAGTCGCGCTCGACCAGTTCAGTGGTCACGCAATGATCCATCACCTGGTTGGCGGTGTCATCGATCGGATTGGTCATGTTGTCGACCAGTGATTTGACGACGAGTTGGGCCATGGCTTCAAGCGGTTGTTTGACGACGGTTTGTGGCGGTGACAGATATTGATAGATGGGTAAGTCTTCGAGCGTAATGGTTGAAATGTCACGGCCGATGGTGAGGCCCAGGACGTTGCTGAGAATATGCAGAACTTCCAGGCTGGCGTCTTCACTGAAATTCAATAACGCGGTGACCTCACGTTGGGACCAACGTGCGAGCGTGTCGTACAGCGGCAAATCAAGTGTGTATTGAATGCGCGAAGGAATGATCTCAATGCGATGGCGACGCAAGGCTGCTTCATAGCCACGACGGCGTTCGGCACTTCCCCATTCGTTGGGTTCGATGGCGAGGAAGGCAATGTCGCGATGGCCATGCTCGATGAGATGTTCGGTGGCGAGCAAACCCTGTTGATAGTGGTCGGCATAGACGCTGTGGATGCCCTCGTGGGCAAGGGGTTTGTTGATGGTGTAGATGGGGACGTTGGGGATGGCCCGCAATTCGTGGAGGCGATCATCAAACACAATGCCGATGATGCCGTCGAGATGAGTTTCATAGGCGCGAGCGAGATCCTCGACATCGATCAGTTCGATCATGATGCGATGAGCCGCGAGCATGCGCGAAACCATGGAGGTGAGGAGGCTGACATAGCCGAACGGCATGGCCGGGCTATGCCTGCCGGTGATGACGGCCACGCAGCGCTGGGCGATTTTGGGAACGAATCCAAGCGTGCGGCTGCTGTGCATGACCCGTCGGCGCATGTCACCGGAGACGGAGGGATGGCGATTGATGACCCGCGAAACGGTGCCAATGGATAGCTTGGCGTGCCTGGCGACGTCGGCAATGGAAATCGAGCTGGGCGGGGATTGCTGGGGCATAACGTGGACGACAGCAGTTTGGGACAGCACGAGACGGATACGTATGGGCAAAGCGAAAAGGGAACCAAATAGAAGCAGAAACTGAAATACGAAAATAAAAGCCGAATACGAAGCAAATACGAGTCAGGCAGCACATGTAACTTTGCAATTGCAACGGGGTTGCTGGGCGAGGGGGGTGCTGCGTTATGTTAATAGTACCACCGATTATGAAATTGTCAACGATAAAATGAAATATTTCATCGCGGTTTGGGGGGGGTGGGGGGAAGTGGGGGGAGGTGTGGGGGGGGGATGGGGGGTCTGGGTAAGGTATTTGAGGAAGTTTGTGGGATATTGAATATTGGGCAGTGTGTGCGAGCGGTGTTGGAGGGGGTTATTGATGAATGGGGGTAGCCAGCCAGTTTGGAGGGGTGTTGGGGTGTGTAGACGGTTCTGGTTGGGGCGTGATTGCGTGCGGGGGGTGCAGGGGATGCGGGGGGTGCTGGGGGGGTGGGGGGGGTGGGGGGGCGAGGAGGAATCGGGTTTGGTTCAGGGGTGAGTTGGGGATATGGAGGGTGATCTGGATGATGGGTGAGATGTCGTGGGGTTGCCAGATTTCGGGGGTGAACGAGCCGTGGGCGATGCGGGTGACCTGGCCTCGGCGATCGGAGAGTGGGCCTTGGTAGGTGAGATAGTGTGGGCGGTGGTGGCTGATGGGTTCGATGATGAAATGCGATTGTTCCAGCCACTGGTCGGGGGGGATGGCAACACGGGCGGTCCAGAGGTAGCCGTCCGTCCGAGTGGGATCAGTGAGCAGCCAGTCGTAGTGATCGGGGAATGGCCCGTCGTGGTGGTGAAGGATGACGGTGGGCAGCGTCGGGATTGGTGTGGGGCCTGTCGCAGTCATGAGGGCTTGAATCTCGGAGACCAGAGAGTGGAATCTGTGCGTGAGAAAGTGCGTGAAAAAGTGGATGACGAAATGCAGGAGTAATGCACAAGGTAATGCGGAGGTAACGCAAGGGTAATGCGGGGGTAATGTGGGGGGGGCGGGGGCGTTTGTTGGGTTGTGGTATATAATAGAGTGGAGTGGCGGGTCGCGACTGTTCTGATTGTATCCGAGTGCGCTTGTGCGACTGAACACTTGAGCAAACTCGGTTATACGGTTATTCGGTCGCGTCGTCGGTTACAGTGGGGTGTTGGCATTGGTAATGTTTGGTTCGGTTCTGTTTTTACGATGAGGAATGTACGCATGCATGATGCTTTGCGATCTGGTTTGCTGGTGATTTTGTCGTTGGTGGTTTGCGTGACTGTGGGGTGTGCGACGCCGAACTACGCCTTGCGTGACAAAGCGCATGTGTCGTCGTTTCACGGAGATCAGGTTTCCGCGGAAAAATATCTGGTGCAGGCCATTAAACAAGACCCGACGGACTGGGAAGCGCAGTACATGCTGGGCGGTTTGGTGATGGAGCAGGGACGATTGGTCGAAGCGGAGGGTCACCTGGAGCGAGCGTGGAGTTTGCGTGATCGTCATGCGGAGACGAGCGATATTTTAGATCGTTTAGCCGAAGCGATCTATCGGCAAGACGAACAAGCGACGTTGTTTTCGTTGTTGAAGCGAGCAGCCGAAGAATACAAGACGACGTATGACTATGTACGGCAGGCGTGGTATCTGGGCAAGGTAGGCGATGTGGATAATGCGCGATTGGCTTTGCGAAAAGCGTATGAATTTGCCGAGGTAGGCGATCCATTGCCACACACCGCTGCCGCCGATTTTTACGAGAGCATGGGCGATGAGGATGAAGCGATTCTGTCCTTGCGTCGTGCGTTGTGGGTCGCCCCGCGAGATCGCAAGGTGGCCGAGCGATTGCGTGGGTATGGGATTGTGCCCGGGCCGACGATCGCGCTTCGGCCTGAGATTGAGTAAGCGGGCGAAGTTGGATTTCAATTTCTAATTTCGAATTTCGAAATTCGGATTTTTAAAACGGGGCATGGCGAACAACACGTTTATCGCGTGATGTTTTTGCACTGATAGTTTTGCCACATCTGGATGTAGGCGCGTTCGATTAGAGGGACGCGCTGCGCGGTGTTGCATAGCGAAGATGCGGCGATGGTGTGGCGCATGGATTGGCGGAGGTTGGCCAATTGGTCACGGCGGGACGGAGCGGCGAGTTGGACCGCGATAGCGATGAACTGTTCCGGCGTGGATGCGATCCAATCCGGGAAGCCAGCCTGGGTGAGAACGCTGGCGCCCATGCGTGCGGCGTAGCAATCGCCGACGAGGGTGATGGTGGGGACGCCCATCCATAGCGATTCGCAGGTGGTGGTGTGGCCGGCGTAGGGGAACGTGTCGAGCGCGATATCGAAGTGATGGTAGGACGCGATCGGTGTCGTGGGGGTGTCGTGCTGGGATTGGATGGTGAAGCGATCAGGGGTGAGGCCGAATTGTTGCAAGGCATCGGTGATGCGCTTTTTGACGCGGTTGCAAAGAGTTTGTCGGATCAAAAGCAAACGAGAGTCGGGGATGGCGTTAAGGGTTTGGCACCAGAGAGCGAGGAGGGGTTGGTTGATTTTGGCGGGGTTGGCCAGTGAGCCGAATGTGATGAAATGATTTTGCAAAGCGGGCAACGGATTGGGTTCGGGTGCGCTGGTGGATGGGCGGTAACATGACAAGCCGCCGTCGATGCGCAAGAGAGTTTCGGTGCCGAGTGTGGGCAAGTCGATGGGGTCGGCATATGGATCGGTGATGCGGTAGTCGATGTTTTTGAGGGCGGTGGTATTGGGGTAGCCGAGATAGGTCGCCTGGATGGGCGCGAGTCGGCGCGCGAACGCGGTGAGGCGATTGTCTGCCGTGTGACCGGCCAGATCGATGAGGATGTCAATGCGATCATCGTCGATCTGTTGGGCGAATTGATCGTCGGTCATGCCGTGGGTGTTGCGCCAATTGGGGACGTGAGATTGCAAGCGTTTTGTGATGGCGTCGATGTCGGCATTGCTGACGTCGGCGTAACAAAAAATTTCAAACCGAGTGCGATCGTAATCGGTGAGCAAGGGTTCGATGAATGACGCGCAGGCGTGTTGTCGGAAATCGGGCGAAGCGTAGCCAATGCGGAGGGCGCGGGGGGGGTGGGGGGCGTGGGGCGTGTGGGGGGGGGGAGCAAGATTGTGTGGTGTGATGTTGCTGGGGATTTTCAATGCATGGGATTCGATGCGCTGGGCCCAGCGTTGGTGGTGTTCGAAGGTTTCGTGAAGATCAGCCGAAGGGGTGTAGTTGAGCGTGACGGCAATATCGCGCACCAGATCGTCGCAGGGATCAAGGTTTGCCACGCGGGTGAAGGATTGTAGTGATGCATCGGTTTCGCCCAGATCGCGTTGGAGTTTGCCCAGCTCGTGCCATGCATCGGGAAGGTTGGGGTCGAGTGCGACAGCATGTTCGAGCGCGTTGTAAGCGTCGTCGTATTGGTCGTTGAAACGAAGCGCGATACCGAGGCCTAGCCAGGCGGTGGGGTTGGCCGGTTGTAATTGCGTGGCGCGGTGGTAGGCGTGGATCGCGTCGGGAAGTTGATGGGTGAGTCGGTAGGCTCGGCCGAGATTGTGATGCGCTGGTGCAAGGTTGGGATCGATGCGGATGGCGGTGTGTGCGGCGCGGATGGCCTGGTCATAGCGTTTGAGATCGATGTAGGCGTTGGCAAGATTGGACCATGCGGCGGCGTGGTCGTGATGGAGTTCGAGAAGTTGTTGATAGGCGTCGGCAGCCTGTTCGAGTTGGCCCAGAGACTTGAGAAGAATGGCAGCGCTGAGGCGGTAGTTGGGGTTGTGGTGGTCGATGGCGATGGCGCGATCGAACATGGTGCGGGCCTGATCGGGATTGCCGGTGCGTTGATCGATGAGGCCGAGCAGATGCCATGCGTCGGCGTGATTGTCGTCGGCATTGATGAGATTCTGGCAAAGCGATTGAGCCGCGAGCATGTCGTCGCGCATGAAATGATCCGCAGCCTGAGCGAACAAGTCCGCCGGTGACTGCGATACGGGCGAAGCGTCCGAGGATTGGTTTATGGTGTGGTGGGGGTCAGGGGTATTGGTCATGGGTGAAGGCTAAAAAAACGTGTTGAGTTTTTAGGTGGCTTAGGGTGGTATCGGCGAATTGTTGTGGAAAAACTGAATGTTCATTTCATGGTGGTTGGGAGGGGAACTGGGGAAAGGAATGTGGGAGAGCAGAGGGAGCAGAGGGAGCCGGTGGAGCAGGGGGAAGTTGGGGGGGGGGCATGTGGCGTGGTTGGGGGTGGTTATATGGATTACGCGAAATACTTGCGTTTAGATTCATGCGAGCTCCCGGTGAATGCCGGGCGTCTGCGTCAGGAGAAAAATTTAGACCACGTGAGTTTTTAGCGGGACGGGTATTAGTGATGGGATCAGAGCGGTGATATTGCGAGGCGGGTCAAGAATGATGGGGAAAACATGGTCGGTCGTCACGGGGTGGGGCATTGGGTTACAATTCGGCCATGCTTGTGGATATCAAGAACTATCGGATTGAGCCTGGTAAGAAAGTGCGTCTGTCGCGGTTTGACCCGGCGGATGAGGGTGGTGTGGTGAAGCGTGAAGCGAAAGCGCGCTTGATCGAACTGCACGATGACATGACGCGCTTGCAGAAATTGCTGTACGCCGAGGGCAAGCATTCCGTGTTGGTGCTGTTGCAGGCAATGGATGCGGGGGGGAAGGATTCGACGATTCGTTCGGTGTTTGGGCCGGTGAATCCACAGGGCTGCAAGGTGGTGAGTTTTAAAGCCCCCAATGGGATTGAGCTGGCGCATGATTTTTTATGGCGCATCCATCAGAACGTCCCACGGGCTGGGCATATCTGTGTGCATAATCGATCGCACTATGAGGATATTCTGATTGCGCGCGTGAAAAATCTGGTGCCACCAGCGCGTTGGAAAAAGCGCTATCGGCATATCAATGATTTTGAGCAGATGCTAAGCGATGAGGGGACGACGATTATCAAGTTGTTCCTGCACATTTCCAAGGACTATCAAAAGCTGCGTTTGCAACGGCGACTGGATCGGCCTGACAAGCATTGGAAATTTAATCCGGAAGATTTGATCGAGCGCGAGCGTTGGGATGATTATCAACAGGCCTATGAAATTGCGATGACGCGTTGCAATGCCAAGCATGCGCCGTGGTATGTGATCCCGGCAGAGAATCGATGGTTCCGCAATTTGCTGATCAGCGAAGTGCTGGTGCGGACACTGAAAGGATTGCGTATGCAATATCCGGAGCCGACGTTTGATCCGGGGTCGTTGGTGGTGGAGTGATATGGGTATGGCGTGTGGGGGGGAGAGGAGGGGGAGAGGTGAGGAGGAGAGGTGGGGGGGCTAAGCCGCAAGCGGTGTTAGGAAATACGAGGGGAGAGTGGGGGGCAAGAGGGGGAAAGTGGGGGGGGGCATGTCATTTTTTTATGGGAGGGGAAAATGTGGGTGGGGTGGTGGGGGTGGTGGGGGGTGTGAATGAGAGGTTGTTTTGGAACGAACGTTGTGGCGGTTGATATTGCGGTTGCCGATGGTGATCGGTGGTTTGGTGTTGACCGGGACGATGTTGTTGCGATTGCCGGGCATGGTGAACGGTGGCGATGGTCTGGGTTGGCTCGATGCGTTATTTTTGTCGAGCAGTGCGGCGTGCACGGTGGGGTTGTCATCGGTGGGCGATCCATGGTTGCGCATGACGGTGCCGGGGTTGGTGTTGTTGGGATTATTGATGCAGGCGGGCGCGGTGGCGACGGTGCATTACGGGGTGTGGATGATTCTGGGGCGGGTGAAGTTGTGGAAAGTAGCCGGGGTGTTGGCGCTGATTCAGGCGGTGGGCGCGTTGCTGTTTGTGTTGGGTGGTGAGTCGATTGGGCGGGCGGTGTGGTTGGCGATGTGCGGGGTAACGAACACGGGGTTCGTGTCGATGTCCGACGCGCGGTACGCGTGGACGACGCATGGGGTGATGGCCAGTTTGATTGTGGTGGGTGGGCTGGGTGTTTTTCTATTGCATTTGCCGAACCATCGGCGGATCGTGATCACGGTGACCGCCGGTTGTTATTTGATCGGCGTGGTGATGTTGTGCCTGTCGCAATTGATGCCTGCGATTTACGATCGACTGGATTTGAATGTGACGGCGAATCGGGTGGAAGCCGAGCCGATCGATGGCGTGCGGTTGATGCGCGTGGTGGCGGATAGTTCGTTTCTGGCGGTGTCGGCGCGGAGCGCGGGAATTGATGCGATGGCGATCGAAGATGTTCGGCCAGCGGGTCGCGTGGCGCTGATGGGGATGATGATGATCGGCGCATCGCCGGGTGGCACGGGGGGCGGGATCATGACGACGGTGTTGGCGTTGTGGGTGTCGACGTTGTGGGGCAAAGGTAAAGCGGTGTCGCGGGCGGCGGTGGTGATCGTGTTATCGATGACGCTGTTGGTCAGTGGCGTGGTGTATTTGCTGAGCTTGTGTGAGCCGTATCCGTTGGGCGTATTGTTGTTTGAATCAGTGAGTGCGGTGAGTACGACAGGGTTGAGCGCGGGGGTGAGCGATGGGCTGACGGCAATTGGGAAACTGGTGTTGGTGGTGGGGATGGTTGTGGGGCGCGTGTTGCCGATTACAATTCTGGGCACAGCGGTGCTGCGTGGGCGGTGAGTGATTGATTTGAACAGGGGTGGTGGGGATGGGTGTAGGTGTGGGTGTGTGGGTTTGTGGGGGGGGGGCGTTTTGATGGTGTTAGGGTTGCGGGGCGATATCAGTTGAATGTGGTTATGCTATTGGGTTGTTTGATAGGTCGGTCAGGAGCCAAGGATTATGAATATTGTGATCTGTGGGGCGGGCGAAGTTGGACGGCACGCAGCAGAAGTGCTGGGCGCGGCCAATGACAACATAACGATTATCGATCGCGATCCGGACAAGCTGGATCTGCTGGAGGAAGTGCTGGATGTTCGGGTGATGGTGGGCAATGGTGTGCATGCCGAAGACCTGCGTGAAGCGGGTTGCAAAAAAGCGGACCTGTTCATCGCGGCGACGAGTCGTGATGAGGTGAATCTGTTGGCCGCGTCGATTGCCAAGGCGGTGGGTGCGAAGCGTGCGATCGCGCGTGTGCATCACAGCGATTATTTTGAGAGCAAGGGTATTAATTATGCCGAGCATCTGGGGATTGATCACCTGGTGTGTCCAGAGCACACGACAGCGGTGGCGATTGCGCAGACATTGCGAAATCCAGGGGCGTTGGCGGTGGAGCATTTTGCCCGCGGCAAGATTGAGATGCAGCAGTTTCAGGTGAGCGATAATGCGAGCGCGGTGGGCAAGCCATTGATGGAAGTGACCTTGCCCAAAGGCGTGCGTTTGGCGGCCATCGAACGGGAGAAGAAAGCGTTTATTCCTGATGCCCAGACGGTGATTCAACCGGGAGATGTGGCGACGCTGGTGGGGGATGTGACGACATTTGAGGCGGGCCGAAAACTGTTTCATACCGAAGCGACGCGACGCAAACGGGTGATGCTGGTGGGAGGCAGCACGTTGGCGGTCTGGCTATGCCGAGCGCTGCACAAGCACAACATTGCGATTCGTTTGTTTGAAGCGGATGCGAAACGAGCGGACGAACTGGCCGGGAAATTGGGATGGGTGACGGTGATTCGTGTTGACCCGACGGACACGTCGATCTACGAAGAAGAGCGCATCGATCAGGCAGACGCGTTTGTGGCAGTGAGCGATGATGACGAACAGAATATTCTGTCGGCAGCGCGTGCGAAAACCATGGGCGTGCGTAATGCGGTTGCTGTGTTGCAACGGCCGACCTATTTGCATCTGTTGGAACACATCGGGATCGATCATTCGTTTAGTCCACGGGTGACGGCCGTGACGCAGATTCAACATTTGATTGATGAATCATCCGTGCGACATCTGGCTTCGCTGGCGATTGGTGTGGCGGATGTGTTTGAGGTGCGCGTGCCTGAGAAGGGTAGCGAGGTGGTGGACAAGCCGTTGCGTGAGATTGAATTTCCACCGCGTACGATTGTGGCGGCGATACAACGTGGGGAGGATGTGCATGTGCCCAATGCGACGGACACGATCGAGGCGGGTGATACGGCAGTGATCATTGCACCGGCGGGCACGGCGAAGCAGATCCAGGAACTATTTGGTATCAAGTGATGCTCAGACGGGGGCGTCGTGATCGCATCGAACATGTATGACGTATGACGTGTGGCGGGCATCGTAATAGCCCAAGAGGTTTGGCGTGAATTATCGCATTGTGGTTCGACATTTTGGGTTGCTGTTGATTGTCCTGTCGGGCTCGATGCTGTTGACCGAGCTGACGGGATTGTTGTTGCAACATGGGCAGGTGGAGATATCGATCCCTGCGCAGCGTGCGATGGTCATGGCGATTACGGCGGGGATGGCGTTGGGGGGATTGCTGTGGTGGCGATTCAGTGAGAGCAAACATACGTTTTTCGGACGGCGCGAAGCATTGTTGCTGGTGGCGATCAGTTGGCTGGGTGGGGCGGTGGTGGCGGCGATACCGTTCTGGCTTTGGGCGATGATGAGTCCCGCCGCGCCGCCGGATCATCCGTTTCATTCGTTTGTCGATTGCTATTTCGAAGCGATGAGTGGTTTGACCACGACCGGCGCGAGTGTGCTGACGGATATCGAAGCGATTCCCAAATCATTGCTGCTATGGCGAGCGGTGACGCACTGGTTGGGCGGGTTGGGTATCGTGGTTTTGTTCGTCGCGGTGCTGCCGACGTTGGGCGTGGGTGGTAAAAAAATGTTTCAGGTGGAAGCGACGGGCCCATCGTCGCCCGGGGTGCGTCCGAAAATCCGAGAGACAGCCCGGCTGTTGTGGATGATCTATGTGGGGCTGACGATTGCCGAAGCGGTGATCCTGCGATTGGCGGGACTGAGTTGGTTTGATGCGATCTGTCACACGTTTGCGACGTTGGCGACGGGCGGGTTCAGTACATTGAATGCGAGCGTGGGACAGATGCGATCGCCCACGGTGGATTGGATCATCATTGTGTTCATGCTGTTGGCAGGCGTGAACTTTGGCTTGTATTACCACCTGCTACGTCGGCGATGGCGCACATTGGTCAACGATCCGGAATTGCGTTTGTATCTGGCGATCATCGGCACGTCGACAGTCATTATTACACTTACGATTTTGCCCAAGGCAATCATCATCACCACTGGCGAAATGATTGCGCCGTCTATCGGTGAAGCGATTCGGTTTGCATTGTTCCAGGTGGTGTCAGTGCAAACGACGACCGGGTTTGCTACCGCAGACTATGAGCAATGGGGCCCGATTCCCAAGCTGGTTTTGTTTATCCTGATGTTCGTGGGAGCGTCGGCTGGTTCAACTGGTGGCGGTATCAAGGTCATTCGTTTTTACATTGCATTCAAGGTGATGATCGCGGAAGTGGAGCGTGTGTTTCGTCCGAATGTGGTGCGAAGCGTGCGTGTGGGGCACGGGATCGTCGATCCGGAATTGCGTTTGGCCACGATGGTTTATCTGTTGGGGATCATGGGATTGTTTGCGCTGGGGACCGCGATTCTGGTGGTATGCGAACCGGAATTGGACTTCGTAACCTTGGCGACCGCGAGTGCCGCGACATTGCACAACATCGGCCCAGGTTTTGGATTGGTTGGCCCGACGGATAACTTTGGGTTTTTCTCGGCACCGAGTAAGTTGGTGATGAGCGTGTTGATGGCACTGGGCCGGCTAGAGGTTTATGCGATTTTAGTGCTGTTTATGTCGCGATTCTGGCATGGTGAGTGACCCGACGCGGGAACGGATTTTTAGCATGTGATTATGCCAGAGAGGGTTTCGTGCGATACGCATTTTGGGGAGAACGAGGGCGCTTTGGGTAATGAGGCCCAATCGCGTAAAATACGTGCGAGCTTAAGTGGGGCAAGTAGTGGAGAGGAAATGTGGGGGGGAATTAGATTAACCAGTTCGGAGCGATGCATGCCAATTACCGATGACGAAATCATTCATGTTGAACAGCCACCATTGAACGCGATGGAAAGTGCGTACTTGCCTGAGGTGTTTAAAGGGCTGGGCACGACCATGAAGCACATGCTGGGCTCGATCGGGCGCGGCAAACGCTCGAAGACGATCAGCTATCCCGAAGAGCGCCGCGAAGATATTCCGGTCGAAGAAGGCGGGTTGTACAAGGGTTACTACCGTGGCGTGCATCGGCTCAATCGCGATGAAGACGGCCGCGTGAAATGCGTGGCCTGTTTCATGTGTTCCACCGCGTGCCCTGCCAATTGCATCCATATCGAAGGCGAGGAATCACCTTGGGATGATCGCGAGAAATACCCACGCAAGTTTGATCTGGATGAGCTGCGCTGCATCTATTGTGGCATGTGTGAAGAAGCCTGCCCGGTTGATGCGATCGAACTGACGTACACCTACGACGTGGTGGGAATGTCACGACAGGAAATGATTTTCGATAAGGCCAAGCTGCTGTCGGTGTATGACCAGACGATTGAAGAGAAGCCGATGTAGGAGGTGTAATTATGATTGATGTTACAGAAGCTGCGAAAAAAGCAATTGAATTTATTAAAGAGTTTTACGCTGTGCAAGGTCATAACTTGTGTGCTGTGGCCTTGGAAGAAATTAAACTAGACGAAAAAGAGATGTATTGGCTTGTGACTGTAGGTTTTCAGGCCTTCGGCAGTTATAAAGAGGTGTCTACGGGTCGTGGTAATCTATTCGCAATGAATCAAGCAAGTTTGGCTCGTCTTCCGCGATCATTGAAAATGATAAAGGTTAATGCGACCACTGGTGAAATTAAACCTGAGGTTTTAGATCGTGAGCTTTCCCCAATTTGATAATGATTGAGCGAAGCATGTGTTATTCAACTTCTTTCAAAAGTGGCGTGGTTGTAGATACAAATGTTCTGCTGCTATATATTGTTGGTTTGACAGATCGTTCATATATTCAATCATTTAAAATTACCCGATCTGCTGGTTTTCGTGAAAAAGATTGGGATACACTTGATTTATGGTTGGGAAAATTTTCCACCATATGGATCACTGGGGGGATATTGGCTGAAGTCAGCAACCATTTAGGAAAGATGAAAGATCAGCGAGGTGTGCGTTGTCATATGATGTTGATGCGTTTTGTGTCCAACATGGAAGAATCACATTTTGATGCAATTGAATTGATCAAGGATGAATCGTCTTTTTTGCGATTAGGGTACACTGATACATCGTTAGTTCGTGAGGCGTCATTGGGGCGATTGGTGCTCACAGACGATGCGAAATTAGCTAATCGAATATATGAAAACGATTGGAATGTCGTGAATTTTAACCAAATTCGAGATTTGGTTTAGGCAATATTATCTATTATGTGGGTAAGGTTTCTGCATCGATGGCGGTGGGGCTTTTTACAATGACTGTGTCATCGAGGACGCCGACGGCGTTGCTGCCGTGGGTCAGGGGATTGATACCGCGCATCATGAGTCCCTGGGCGTGGCTGAGGTGATTTTTTTCGGTGGGGCTATCCGTGGGGTCACGGACCTGGATGAGAACGGTTTTGCGGATGCGGTCGGAGAGATTGAGTCCCGAGCCGTGGATGGTGTGGTAATTGAAATAGATGACGTCACCGCGCTGGCAGACGACGGGCATGGCCGAGTCGACGGGGTATTCCTGAGGATCGAGGAACAGGCCGCGCACGGTGCCGTCAGGTTTTTTAGCCAAGGGTAGTTCGCCGTTTTTATGGCTGGCAGGGATGACGCGGATGCAACCCATTTCTTCGGTGGCATCGGTGAGGTGAATGACTGCGGCCATCATGGTGTGGTTGGCGTGGCGAAAGTATGGCGCGTCCTGATGCAAAGGAAAGCCGGAGCCGCGCTCGGTGGGTTTCATGAAAAGCTTGGTGTGGTGGAGTTGGACATTGGGGCCGATCAGGTCAGCCATGGATTGGGTCAACCGATCGTGAACGAGCACGCGTGTCCATGCGGCGGAGTAAGCCTGCACGTCGTGGGTGTGAGCGATGACGGGTTTGATGTTGGTATTGCCAACCGGCTGGGCATCCCACGTGGCATCGAGTTGGGCGTTGGCCGCGGATCGGCGTTCGATGATGCCATCGAATTCGCTTTCGAGTTCGTCGAGCTCCGCATCGGTGAACAAGCCCCGGGCGGTGGTGAAGCCTTCGTCGTGGTATTGCTTGATTTGCTCAGCGGTGAGTTCGGCTTTGGTGGCACTTAATGTTTGTGGCATGGTTGTGATTCCGTCAATAAAAATAGTGGGCGGGTTTCGTGATTGTTGAGATGCATGATGTCATGATCGAGGCAGGCAAGCAATGGGAACGTTTTGGGTATAGATAGGAAAAATTCAACAATCCGTTTGTGCGGGTGTGTGCTTGGTTTTTTATGATTTTCCATGAAACAAGGGGTTTTGTGGGAGTGGGTTGGTATTGTGCATGGTATATTCTGGGTGTCTATGAATACTGCAAATACTGAAAAAAACGAATCTGTGGCGAGCATGGGGTTTGATTGGCCACTGCATACGTGGCCTAAGGTGATGGTTGCCGGGCGTTTTTTTCACGATGACACGGGGTTCACATATCAGTATTTGGGGCCGTATCAATCGCTGCATCTGTATGGTTATCGCGGTCGGATTCAAATGGGCGAGCGGGTGTTGTCGTTTGGCCCGGGTGATATCACCTTGACGCCCAGGGGTGTTGCGACGCGATACGATTTGGCGGAGGCGGGCTTTCATTACTGCATTCATTTTTTGGACGAGGGGGCTGATGCAAGTGATGACAAACATGAAAAGCGCAAGCGAAACACAGCGAGCCACGCGGGAAAAGACGGGAGGAAAAATGGAAGAAGAAATGCGGGGGAAAATGTGGGGGGTGTGGGGGGTGTGGGGGGGGGGAGGGGGGTGAGGTTGCCGGTGTTGTTGTCGTTGGGTGCGGGACGGGAGGCGGCGGTGAGTCGGATTGTGGAGGTGATGCAGGCGCATGGCGCAGCGGGTGAAGATCCGTTGCGATGTGCGGCCGCTGGCGCAGCGATGCAAGGGTTGCTGTTGTGGTTAGCAACGCGAGTGAGCGATGGCGATGTGGGTGAAAATGGTGAGGGGAACGTGAGCGGTTGGCGGGCAGGGGTGGAGCATGCGGCATCAATCATCGAACATGAATTGCATGAAACGATTGGCGTGCCGGATTTAGCGCAGCGGGTGGGGTTGAGTCAGAACTATCTGTCACGTCGATTTCGTGAACAGTTCGGGGTAAGCATTCCGCGTTATTTGTTGTTGCGGCGCATGGAGCAGGCCAAGCTGTTGCTGGGTCAAACCAATTTGCCGATCGGCCGAATTGCGGGGCGTGTGGGCATGCCTGATCCGGGGCATTTCAACAAACAGTTTCGGCATCTGGTGGGGATGAGTCCGACGGCGTGGCGGGAACAGGGAGGGTGATACTTGATATTTCAATGACAGCCACGCGCCGCGCAAGGGCGACGGCTAACGCAGGGATTTTAGCTGGGTTGGTGTAAAGCGGGGAAGGTATGGGGGCGCGATAGTGCTATGAATCGCGGGATATTTCGCCGAAAAAAGTGCGGACTGTTACGGTTAAGGTGTCGTGCGCAGGCGCTGGGTGATGAGGGGTTGCTCGAGCAGGATGGCCCAGTCGATGGGTTTGCGTTTTTGATCGTCAGCAATGTTGGGGTCAGCCCCATGCGACAGCAAGACGTTGGTGAGTTCGAGGTTTTTACGGATGACTGCCCAATGCAATGCGGTCATGCGGTGGTCATCGAGTGCGTCGATGTTAATGCCGATGGCCAGGAGTAATCGAACCAAAGCAGCGTCGGCGATGTCGATGGCCTCGTGCAGGAGTGTACGGCCGCGTTCGTTTTGCCAATCGAGATCGTGCAGGCCGAGGATCGCCTGATGCGAATCGTCGAGCCGATCGAGTAAGGCCCGAATGCGTGACGCCTTTTCGGGTGAGCCGAAACGATTGATGATGTTGGGAAGCAGGGCATTGGTGCGTTCGGTGTCGTTTTCAATCAAGGCCAGGCGCAGGTCGGCGACGGTCTGGGCATCGAGAATTTCGAAAGTGATATCGCCGAGGTCTCGGCCGTAGTAGAGATCGCCCTTCCAAAGGGTGAGCATTTTTTCGGCTGTGTCGATTTTGGGCAGTGGTGCGAAAGCTTTTTGGGCGGCGCAGAGTTCGACCAAAGCGCCATGGATATCGCCGGAGACGAGAGTTGAGATAGCGCTTTCGAGCCACTGTCGTTCGATGGCGCGGAAGGTGGGTTCGAGAGCGAGGTAGCGATCGAAGGTGGTGCCGAGGAGGTATCGACGTTTGTCGGCCAATTCATTGTAAAGGAGCGAGGCGCGATGGAATTGGCCATCGGCGATGGTTTGTTCGATGACGTCGAGTTGTTTTTCGAGGGCGCGCGATTCGCGTTGCTGTCGCGCGGCGGCGGCGAGGGCCTGGGCGAATTGAGCGCGTTGCCAATACAGCGTTTTGATTTCATCGGGAGACGGTTGAGCCAATGAGGCCTGACGTTTGCTGCGCTCGAGAGCGCTGATGAAGGGATCGACGGTGCGACTGTTGGCGTTAGACGAAAACGGGTTGGCCGTGATGGTGGTTAAACCTGCAGGTGCGTGGACGTTGAGCAAGGTGAGCGAACGTGTGCCCAGATCGCGCAAGGCCTGGGTGCGTCCCCATTGTTGCAGGGCCTGGTCGCGGCTGTTGATGGCGTCGTTGATCGGACTGTTCTGGGTTGCATCCATGATGGTGGGATCTGCGCCTAACGAATCGAGCAGCTTAACCATGGGCAGGTCCGCCCGTTGGACGGCAAGCATCAACGCGGTACGGCCGAGCTGATCGCTCAGGTCGATTTTGGCGGGATTGCGTGGATGCCTGAGCAGGGCGTGGATGACATCAATGCTGCTGGAGTGATGGCGCAGAACGGCGATGTGCAACGGCGTGAAACCGCTGCTTGTTTGCGCGTCGTTGGGTGCGTTGGCGTCGGCGAGGGCGCGGATCATGGTAGGACGCTGATACCAGACGGCATGGTGGACGAGGGTCCAGCCGTCTTGTGGCCCGCGCGCGGTCGGGTCATTGGTGAGCGCATCGAAATTCGCGGGCGGTGTCCATTCAATGGAAGTTTGCAACAGCCAGGGCTCGGTGGCGAGCGCTTCAATCAGCGGCGCGATCTGGCCCTGTTCGATGGCTTGAAATAATTGCTGGCTGACCATGCGTCGGCGGTCGGATTCCACCACCAGCGGTTGGATCGGTGCGAGCTGAGTTGGCGGCGGAGGGGGCGGTGCGGCCTTGGGTTGGGGCGGGGACAGTTTGGAGAGCGTGAACAAGCCGACCAGGGCAATGGTGATAGGGATGATGATCAACGCGATGAGCAACGGTGCGCGTCGGGCGACCCGCTGAGCTGGTTCATGGTCGAGGGTTTCAATCTCAACCACATCATTGAGGTCATCAAGCCTGGCGGTTTTGCCCTGAGCGCGTCGATCGATTTCACGCAAGGTATCCACCCATTCGTCCGGATTCTGGTCGGTGGCGATCGACGCATGAGGCACCACACAGACGGCCCCGCATTGGCGACAGCCTACCTTTTTGCCTGCCCATTGGGGTTGAGCATGCACGGGTTGGCCGCATTGAGGACATGGAAATTCGATCAAGGCAAGCCCCCTGTTATCGCATTCGCGATGGCTGCTTTTCGTGTGACCCGAGTGGTCACACTTGAGTAAGACGGACGAAGCGAATTGTACGCGACCAACGAATGCGCGTTACGGAAGAATCGGAAAACGTTTGGCGTAAATGATTTTTTCCCACCAATTGGGACGACGCAAGCGAGGATGATCCGGTTTAATCACATGGGTTTTACCGCGGCGCGTGCGTAGCAGTAGTTGGCCATCGTCTTGTATCTCAGCGACGATCCAGAGTTTGTCGACCTCATAGGAATAGTCTTCGCCCATAGGTTCGGGGGCCACGCCTTTGGCGCGCGGGCCTGGGTGGGCGCTGCGTTTGACAGCACGGAATATCACGCGGTCGCCAGGTTTTAATGCTGCTTTGGATGGGCTCATGTCACGTCTCAAGGTCCGGCGGGGAATCAGAAAAATAACCGGACACCCTATTGTACGGGCGGGATGATGATGTCTCAATCGCGCATCGCGCGAAGGTGATCTCAAAAATGTTTTTACACGTGGACGCTAATGGAAAAACGAGGTGCGCGGGTGGCGCATGAGTTCGGTTTCCCAGTGATCGATATGGTCGATTGGGATTTCGATGAGTTTTTCGGCGTTGTAGCGATGTTGCGATTTTTCGTCGGGTGCGGGTACGTAGTGGGTGGTGGACTGATCGCGAGCGAGGGTGCGATAGTCGATAGGGAAATGCTTTTGTTGGTCAGCCGGAGCGTGGGACAGTTTCATGTTGCGTTCGGATTGCACGAGCACGTGTGTCATTTCGAGAGCGGTGCCGATGGAGAGTATGGCCGCAGCGGTTATTAATGCACCGCGTCCGGGTATTGAGGTCCAAACGGATCGCATGGGTTTCCAGTCGGGCAGATGTCGGGCCAAGAGTATGATCATGACCAGCGAGGGTAGAGCCATGCCGCGCATCGCGTAGTTGTTCGCTCCGCTGTAGGCGATGGCGTAGGTGGAAAGGAAATAGATCAGGGCGATGCCTGCGTATTTTTTTTCGGATTTTGACCAGTTTTTCAGGGTAAACCAAGCGAGGATAGGTAGCCCGCCGAATTCGATGATGACCATCAGGATGATCCAGATCGGAAACGATGCGAGACGATCGAGCCAGACGATGTCGAACAGATCGATGCGAAATCGTGCGATGGTGAACCCGCCGTCGCCCATTTTATGGGTGAATAAAAACAAGGGTGGCAGGGCCAGTGCGATTAAAGGCAGAGCCACATGCAACCGCAAGAGTCGACGGAACACGGTGCGCATTTGAATGAGTAAGAACAACATGACGGGCATGAAGGCGAACACACTGGTGTAAAAAGCGGCGACGAGCATCAGGCCGACGACGTAGGATTTCAACAAGCGCTGTCTGGGTGAACCGGCTCGGCAACGCGTGGCAAAGACCAGTGCTAAAGCCGCAGCCCAGTAGCCGGTGTGATGATGGAATGCCCACCAGATCATGCTGAATGGGCTGGGGATCTGTGCGTTGCCGTGGAAGGTGTGCTCTGCTTGCCACCATTCGTGATGGCCGACCAAAGGCGTGTTGGTGAAGAGGGTCGACATGATCCAATCGAAACCGCCCAGACAGGTGCAGCCGAGAATCATGACCCAGGCGGAGGCGCGTGAAGGCATCCAATGGCAGGCGACCTCGATCAAGCTAAGCACGAACAGGATGGTGTACATGGCTTGGCCGAGGAACAGCGTGTCTTTTAACGTAAGGATCGGCAGGACAAGTTTGAGCCAGGCCAAAGGGTAGAGTGCGGTGTAGTAAAACGAAAAGAGGTAGTCGTCGTTGGCGAAGTGCGGCAGCGGGTACTGTTCGCTGAGGGTCATGGTGGTCAATTGAGCGAGTCGGCCGTAGTCATCCCAACCGACGTGAACGACATTGCCCGGGAGCCATTCGAGGATGTAAGGCAATCGCAGGCCTACGACGACGATGGCGAAAGCACTGACGACGAAGACCATCAAGGTTGAGGGTGTGATGCGTGCGGGCCGAACGCGCAAGCGCGACAGTAACCAACCCGCCGTGAGCAATGCCACGGGGTACAACCAACGCACTGAGGGCACGGACACCGCCAACAGATTGCACACGGATAGCGTGGCCACATTGGCGATGACGATGGCCCCGAGCAGGCGCGAGAATAGAAGTTGGCTGAAAATCGAACGCGTCACGATCGTTATCATCGTCACAATCGCTACGCGAAATTGGTCGGGATGTTAGACGGATTACGATAAATACTTGCGTTTAGGTTTATGTTAGCTCCCGGTGAATACCGGGAGTTTGTGGGAGGGGAAATGTTAGCGTGCGCGAGTTTTTGGCGGGATTGGTCTTCGGTCTGATAATTAAGGCGTCTCGGGCCGAGCCGTGTTGGATCACGCGGGACCAGCCAAGATGAGCTAACACGAGCCAAGACCAGCTTCCCTGGATTTATCACGCGTGATTCCCGTTAGCCGCCGCCCTTGAGCGGCGTGAGTGTATGTGTGTATGTGTATGTGTGTGGGGGGGCAAGGTTTGTTGAACGTTGACGCGCCGCCCAAGGGCGGCGGCTAACGCGTGAGTTCTATGGCACGGGCATGCTGGGATTGTGCGAGGGTTGGGGTGTGGTGTGTGTGTGTGTGTGTGTGGAGGGGTGTGGGGGGGGGTTATGGTTCAACGAGTCCTTCGCGGATGGCGAAGCGGGCCAGTTCGACGCGATCGTGAATGCGCAGTTTGCTCATCAGTTTGGAAGTGTGGTTGGCCACGGTGTTCTCGCTGATGTGCATGGCCTTGGCGATGGTGCGTCGCGACATGGCCTGGGCAAGGTATGTGAGCACCTCTTGCTCGCGGGCACTGAGTCGATCAAGCGCGACGGTCACGTTCTCGAGCGAAAACCCTGCGTGGTCCTGGTTGTGGTCTTTGGTACCGTCTGCATGATCAGTGTTGGTCTTGTTGCCGGCGTTGCCGGTGTCGCCTGTGTTGCTGGCATTGCCCTGGGCGTTGCTGTTGCCGTTGTTATTGTTGCTGTGACCTCGCGTGGTGCTGTTTAAACGTTTGCAAATGGAATCCGCGTAGACCGTGTGGCCCGCGGAGATCTGACGCAATGAGGTTAAGAGATAATCGACTGGTTCTGTTTTTAACAGGTATCCTTTGACGCCTAGCTCAATCGCTCGGCGAATAAAGCGGTCGGTCCACACGGAAGCCAAAAACACAATGCGAGTTTGCGGCGAATTTTTCCGAATGCGTGAGATCGTTTCAAAGATCACGCGTCCTTTAATCATCACATCAACGATCAGCAATTGCGGCGCATCGCGTTGAACAAGAAACCAACTCTCATCAAGCGTGTCTGTCTGGGCCACGACCTGAAATGCTGGATCAGCATTGAGGCGTTGGGCCAACAGGTGTCGTAGCAAGGCTTGATCATCAGCGAGTAGTGTGGAGATAGGGATTGACATAGAACGATTGCTCCCATGACTGCCGCGAACCAAGCGGCTATGAGGTTCGTCCCGGAAAGAGAGGCGACTGATCAACGAACTTGATGAACCTGATGAACCTGATGAACCAGACGAGCTTGAAGCGGTGGATGATGGCTTGAGATTCACTTGTGATATGGCCTTTGATCGAACATGGATCTGTGTCATACGGATCGGCTCCTGACAATTGTCTACAAAAAGACACCAATTGACAACACGCGGTCAATTGTTTTTTTTGGCATGGGAATTCAGTCGTGGCAAATCTGGGAGGAGAGTAAGTGGTGAGCAAATAGGGGTAAGTGTGGGAAACAATTTGATACGCGTAGGGATGTGTAGAGACGCGTTGGGATGCGATGAAGCAGGTGAGCGGTGGGCGTTGTCGTGTGATAATTCGCGTTTGGGGATCTTGGATTTACGACGCCATTGAAAGTCAATGGAAACGGCGGAAACGGCGGGTCCGGCACTGTTCCTCAAGCATGATTGGGAAGGCATTGAACTCACCATGTGCAAACAATATTTAATCAATGGGCATCAATCCATAATCTTGATCAAGCATGTGCTTCAACGTTTCCAGCGTGTCCTGCGTGTACAGTCTGTCCTGCGTGTCCAAGTGTCCAACCCGTTTCGCGAGTTGAATGGGTTGTTCCACCTGTTTGAATATGTATTCATGGGCACGATGTCATTTCAAAAAACATACAGGCGTTGTTTCCAGAAGCCGTTTCATCAACAAACATTCGAAGACACGAACAAAAACCATTTACCGAATCATGATGTAAACCAATGGGTTGTTCTTGTCCATCGTGACAGTGCCATAGTCTCGGCACTGATGCGTGATGTTTCTGGTTTTTATTGACCACCGTAAGGAATTGATGGTTAAATGCAGGACGGCATAACGCCAATTCGTGTAGATCCAAAACGATCTACATTGCTCGAGTCAAACAACATATTGGGATGTGGCTGATTAAGTGTATAAAAAAAACTGCCACTAGTTTTCTAAAAGAGTTCCCACGATGTGAGTGCTCTCGAGAGTTTAACTCACCCTTTGGAAACGATAGGCATAAATAGCATCGGTAAGCCAGCATAAACAACTATAAGTTTTCCCCGGCTTGCCTAAAAATACTATGGATTCGTATAAAATTGCATATGCACCCGTAATAAATCGCTGAAAAACGGCTTTGATATGGCCCATTCGACCTACGTTCAAAGCTTTATAATGCATGGACATGATGAAGAAATTACAAGCGACATGGCAAAAACATTGGCGGGCATCGATTCATTCTGCCCGGTTGGGGCCTGGGCCGATGTCGGTCATGGCCTTGCTGGTGATGGTGTTTTTGGTGGGGTGGGGGTTGAGTGTTTTGCCAGCGTGCCATCGTCAGCCGATTGGTCCTGAAGAGGCGTTTATTCCCCGTTGGCGTGAGATTCGTGAAGAGCCCATCGTACGTGTCCGGGTGGTGCGCGGCGTGTCGGTCATCGAATTAAAAGTGGATCAAACCAAGGCCACATATCTGGTGTGTCGGCAACCGCACATCTCGGCCGGTCGTGATACGGATCGTCCACCGCATACCCAGCAGCTACCTGCCAGCGTGCGTGTGGAAAGCGAGGGTGGCTTTGTCACCGTGCGCGATGGGCGCGGCCGAGTATTGATTCGCAGTAATCAGCCCATTTATTTTGAGGCGCCGGTTCGTGATCGTCTGGGGCGTGGTCATGGTGAAGAGACAGAAACAGGTGCGTGGCAAAACGTGGCAAATCACGCAAATCGTGCAGGCAATGCGGGCGGGTATACGGCGAGACAAACCGGGGCAACCGTGGCCGTACTGGGAAGCGTGGGGGAGAACGTGGGGGGGAATGTGGTGAGGAGTGTGGGGGGGGGGATAATTATGGTTCAGGGTCGGGCCTATGGGGGTAAGTTGGCGATCGTCCCGCGGGCTGGGTTGGTCGGGACGTTTGACGTGATCAATCACATCGGCCTCGAGAGTTACCTGCCCGGCGTGCTCGAAGGCGAACTGTATAAACATTGGCATGCCGAGGCGTTTGCTGCTCAGGCCGTCGCGGCGCGCTCGTATGCGATTTACATCGCGCAGCAGCGCCGTCGACAGCGTGGTAAAGATTTCGATCTGGAAGCCACCACCGCCAGTCAGATGTATCACGGTGCCAACGCGCACAGCAAAGCGCTCGATGCGGTACGGCGAACGCGTGGCCTGATTCTGACGTACAACGAATTGCTCGTGCCCACGTTTTATTCGAGTTGCAGTGGTGGGACCAGTCAGGACGCCTGGGCGGTGTTCCCCAACGCCCCGAAAATTCCACCGTTGCAAGGGCGCGACCATGGCCATTGGGGCGCGAGCAGTCAGCGTTTTCATTGGGGGCCGGTCTTCCGTGATACGCCGACGTTGCGCAAACGTTTTGTCGCGTGGGGCAAATCGCGTGGCCATGCGATTGCCAAGCTCGGCTCGATCACGGACGTGGCCGTTTCGCGTCGCAACAGTGTGGGCCGACCGATTGCATTTACGATTCGCGATGCGCGTGGCCAACAATTCGAATTGAATGCGGAGGCGTTTCGTTTAGCGTGCAATCAAAATGCAGAAGGCTTGCCGCGCGTGAAATCCGAAACACGTTTGTACAGCGCTTACGTCACGCCGCGCATGGTCGGACCGACGCAGGGTGGTGTGCAATTCGAAGACGGTCGCGGCCACGGCCACGGCGTAGGCCTCGATCAATATGGCACGCAGGAAATGGCCAGCAAAGGTTACAACGCCGCGTCGATCCTGGCGTTTTACTATCCCGATTCTGTGTTACGCCGAGCGTATTGACAGGGGCGGCGATGATGTCTGTTTATCACGTCATGTTTGGCATGCCAGTTCCAACTCGCAATGTTTAGCGGGCGACGCGCAGCGTCCCACGTTTGTGTGTGCGGTTTGATCGTGATATTGAATCGCGATTTGTAATCGAGAATTTTTCGGCCAATCCTCAACACGGGACGCTGCGCGTCGCCCGCTAAACATGAACAGTCACATCGATGGATGCATGCTTATTCAAACGTGCCATACGCCACGTCGGTGGGGACGGCAGCGGGGCGGGAAAAGCCGGGGCGCATGTCGATGGGGCTGCCGTGGGTTTTGCCTGAATCGAGGAAGCCTTGCATGGCATCGAGGGCGGCGAAGGCAATTTCATGACTGGCACGGTGCGGTCGATTCGATGCGATGGCATGGGCCAGGTCTGCCAGGCCGGCGCTGCGTTGGTACTCCGTGTGATGCAGCACGGGTGCGACGTACCAATCCTTGTGCTCACCATCAGCGATGGGTTCGGCGCCTTCGAAAGGCGCTTTGCCATCGTCGCGGCGCACAAGTACATCGCCGTCGAAAGTGTTGGGGTCAGGCACGCGCATGGTGCCTTGGTCGCCGAACACGGTCAGCGGTAGTTTGCCGCCGAGATGTGAAAACGCGGTGGCAAAACTCATGGCCATGGTGGCGATCACGCCGTTGTCGAATTCCAGCGACCCGGTGAAATGGTCAGGGGTGACGACGGTGATTTTTTCGCCAGCATGTTTGCCACTGCCCACGGTGCGCTCGGGAATGAGGATGCCGGTCATGGCACTGACGCGTTTGATCGGGCCGAACAGGTTGAACATGGCATGCAGGTAGTACGGCCCCATGTCGAACATCGGTCCGCCACCATGATCGTAATAAAACGCGGGATTCGGATGCCATGCTTCGGGTCCACGACTCATCATGAACGCGGTGGCTGAGAGTGGTTTGCCGATGACGCCTGCGTCCAACACGCGGCGTGCGGTTTGTTGGCCTGAGCCTAAAAATGTATCCGGGGCATTGGCGACGCGCAGGTTTTTCTGTTCGGCCAATGCAAGAACCTGTTCGCCTTCTTCGCGGGTGATGCCCAGGGGTTTTTCGCTGAGCACATGCTTGCCCGCATTGAGCGCCTGCATGGCGACCTTGGCGTGGACGTTGGGAATCGTCAGGTTCAACACGCCATCGATGTCAGGATCAGCCAGCAACTCATCAACGCTTAGCACGCGCGGGATGTTGAATTGCTTGGCACGGGCCTGAGCCGCTTCGGGAAACAGATCGGCACAGGCAACCATGTCGAGGATCGGAAACTTGGTTGCGGTTTCGAAATAAATCTCGCTGATGTTGCCGCAGCCGATGACGCCGACGCGGAATTTCGCGGGTGTGCTTGCCATGAATGTCTTTCCCGTTTTCGAATTGGTTTGGGGTGATGTCGTTTGAGCGATAGCGTGGGTTGGTGGGTGTGGGGGGTGATGGTGGGGGGGATGATAGCGGATTTGGCCGAACGTTTTTCAAGGATGACGCGGGTCAATGCCCACGCGCGTCCCTTCAGCGGTCAGTTGCGCCGCAGCGCCGGACACCGGCGGCAAATTGCACTTGAGCCAGTCGACGCCACCGGTGCGATTCTTCGCCACCAGTTCGACCGCTTCATCGACGTCGTCGGTGATGGTCCATAGCTCAGGGTCTTGCGGACTGATGTAGCCATATTCGCCGAGCATGGTTTTCTTGATCCAATCAACGAGGCCTTGCCAGTAGTCGGTGCCGACGAGCACGACCGGGAACGGATCGATTTTCAATGTTTGGATCAGCGTCATGGATTCGAAAAATTCATCCATGGTGCCGAACCCGCCGGGATAGATGATGAACCCGCAGGCGTATTTGACGAACATGACTTTACGCACGAAGAAGTAGCGAAAATTCAGTTGGTGCGTTTGATACGGGTTGGGTGACTGCTCCGTGGGCAGACTGATGTTGAGTCCGATGCTTGTGCCGTTGGCTTCGAACGCGCCCTTGTTGGCCGCTTCCATAATGCCAGGCCCGCCGCCGGTGATGACCGACAGGTCAGCTTCGACCAATCGTTTGCCGCAAGCCACCGCGCTCTGGTAATGCGCATGCTCAGGCTTGGTCCTTGCCGAGCCAAACACGGTGACCGCTGGCCCGACATCGCTCATGGTTTCAAACCCATCAACGAATTCGGAAATGATACGAAACAGTCGCCAGGTTTCTTTGCCGAGTTGGCTATCGTGTTCAGACATGTCACTCAAGCTACAGGTTCGCCACCATCAGGGCAAATAGCGTTACCAAAAGGAAACCAGGGTGTTGAGCACGAAGCCCAGCCACGCAATCAGAACAACGGCACCCAGTATTTTTTCCCCGCGTGTCCAGCCGCCTTTGGTACGCGGGGCTTGCGTGAATTTGTTTTTATCAATTAGGAGCACACTCAATAATCGGGTTGTCAGATAGCAGCCGGACAGCGTAAACAATTGCCAGCGATCTACCCATGTCTCAATGCCTGTAGGTTGGGTACCGTCGATGGGGTTACGGGTGACGGTCCAGAGCCATAGGAGTAACACCGCGATGAAAACACCATCAATCAAACCGACGAGATACAGTTTATGCGATTTGCGAAATCGTCTTCGAAGGAACCGCAAGGTTGTCGATTTTGATGGCATGTGTCCCCCGTGCAGCAAGTGAAAACATTCGCGTGATCAACAAATGGTCAGCAATCAGCGGAGCAATCTTATCACATAGGCTATGGGTTAGCCTGCCGTGCGGCCGTGGTCGGTGGGCTATGAAAATTCAAACTCATGTTCAAACTCATGCGATAGCTGACGCGCCGCCACAAGGGCGGCGGCTAACGGTCCGACTCAGGAGTCATGTACCGGTCAAGTCACGCGGGGGAAAATGTGGGGGGGCGGGGGGTTAGCCCTTGGCGGCTTCGACGATTTTGTCGAAGGCTGCGGGATCGTGGATGGCGATCTCGCTGAGCATTTTGCGATTCAGATCGATGTTGGCATTTTTAAGCCCAGCGATGAATCGGCTGTAGTTGAAATCACGCATCTTGCACGCGGCGGTGATGCGGGTGATCCACAGGCGACGATAGTCACGCTTGACTAGACGACGGTGCTCGTAGGCATACACGCCGGCGCGGGTGACCGCTTCCTGGACGCGACGCCATTGCGTTCGGCGAGCGCCGCGGTTGCCCTTGGCTTGTTTGAATACACGGACTTTGGCTTGACGGCGGGCAGCGCCCTTACGTGCTCGTGGCATAATCGAATCTCCTTCGCAATGGCGGGGGGCTTGGCCGGACTTTGCCGGTTGGGCCTCTTGTGGGGTCCCGACTCGCAGAATGGGCTTGTGTGGGGTCTAGGGTCTGGGGTCTAGTGGCCAGCCGAGGAGGCTGGGGGTCTAGACACGCGGAACTTTGACACGCTGGGCAAGCCTGGTTGTCTCAACCGGGTCACGCTGACCGGGTTGGTGTGCCCCGTACCTTGACGGTGGGGCGTTGATCTGGGGCCAAGGGTGCTCTGCGACAAGTCATCGCGGCTTTACCTGTGGCAACTTCCCCGCAGGGGAAAACGTGGGGGGGTGGGGGGTTAGTCGCCGCGGTTGATTTTCTGGTGGAGCATGGCACCCAGACGCTTGGCGTCTGCGGATTTAACCACGCGCTTTTGGCGGTGTTTCTGGATCGAATCGCCGCTCATGTGGCTATTGAGGTGGCTGGTGCCCGAACGCTTGAATTTCACCTTGTTTCCGCCGGTGATTTTGATACGTTTGAGCAGGCCTTTGTGGGGCTTGAGTTTTGGCATGGGAATAACCTTAATTCTCAGGGTCGAATGCGAGCCCCATAGTGTAGCCGATAGGCCGTACGTTGCAAATCCCCCTCCCAACCCATATTAGCCCCGCTTTATTTCAGCACACGCTATTCTCCACATCGTCCACTTTTTCGCAATATTCTTCGCAATGTTCTTCATAGCCCACCGACGGCGTCGGTGCGGGTATTGGGCAATGGCGAATCATAGTGGGTAACCTGCCGCGCTGATGCCGTCAGCGGGCTAACAGTTCAAACTCAATTGACGCCAATGGCGTGAATCTGAGGTGATTTTCAGCGTTGTCAGTTCTTGCCGCGATTCGGCTATTCGGCGATGGCGATGCCGGTGGCGTTCATTGTGGCGTCGATGCGGAAGAATCGGCCTTCCTGGGGAAATGCGACGACGGTGTGCAATTGCGTGTCGGAATCGAACACGATTTTGGCATTGGGAATCGGCGAGGCATAGCGATATTGGCCGGGGATGTCGTCGACCTGCAACATCCAGCCCTCGGGCATTTCGGCGAGCCAGGCCAGGTGGTGGCCGTCCGGGCTGAACGTCAGTTGTACGATATCGAGAGCGGGTGTTTTTTCCTGTCGATCGACGACGACGCGGGGCAGGCCTTCGAGTTTTCCGACGTAGGCCAATCGCCGTGAATCATGGCTGAACTGCACGGATGCGGCATCGATGCTTTGGAATGGCGCATGGGCTAAACCGTCGAGGACTGCCCGCCAATAGCCGTTGTGCTTGGCCACGTAGACGAACCGCCGGGAGTCAGGGCTGAAGCGGAAACTGCCTGCGAGCAACGCTTCGTTGGCGTCGAGCTCTTTGCCATCGAGCACGGCATACCATTGGCCATCCCGCATGGCGGCGTAGGCGTGGCGTGTGCCGTCTTTGCTGAAGATCAAACTACCTTTGCCGATCGCATCGTAAGCCGGATGGATTTGTCCATCAATGGTGAGCGACCACGTGTTGCCTTTTTTCAGATAGGCGGCGAGGTGGGCGGAGTTGGGGCTGAATTCGATCCCGCCATGACGCAAGGCTTCGGTGCCTGGGACTTCCTTGTGATCGAGCACGACGACCCACACGCCGTCTTCGCGCCGAGCGCTGTAGGCGAAATGCTGGGAGTCAGGACTGAACACGATCGGCGGGCTAATCTGCGAATACTGGGGTCCGGGTTTGTCATTGATCACCGCGACCCAGCCGTGAATCGTAGCGGCCACGTGGGCAAAATGTTGGCTGTTGGGACTGAACGACATCGGGGTGCTGATCATGTTGTACGCCAGGCCTGCCTTGCCGTTGCGCACCACCATGCCACCGTTGCCGCCGCCGATGCCAGGCCCACCGTTGGTGCTGTCCTGCACCGCATAGGCCCACTGGCGACCGTCGGGACTCATCACGAACGACTCCGGCGAGGGCTTGCCGAAAATCGGTTCGGTCTCCGAATTCACCTGCAGTCGCATGTTTTTCCCCGGAATCACCCATGCGAACAGATATTTGCCATCGGGTGAATAGACCGGCGGAAAACTCGGATCGGCTTCCAGGTGGAACGGCTTACGCCGACTGCGCTGGCCGACCTGCAACATTTCGTAATCACGCACGCTATGGGCACCGTAATAAAACATGCGGTCGCCTGTCGGTGGCACACTCGGCCCGAGGACCTTTTTAAAACGCGGGCCCAACCAATCGCCCACGACCATCGCCAGGCTGTTGCCCATGCCGAAGCTGACCACGTAATGCACATCGTCCGAGTCGGCTGTGGCCCGGATCGTGGACGCATCGATCACCGCATCGTCGGGCGCTTCACTGATCAGCTCCGCGTGCTCAGCCATCGAGGTGAATTCCACCGGGCCTGCATCTGCAAATTCGTTCTCAAGCGATTGGCCGATTTCGCCAATTTCAAGATACGATTCCACCGATTTGGGCAGCACCAGATCCGCTGGGGCAATCGTTGGCGAGCTGGTGTCAGTCGGATCGAGCCCGAGGGTGAACGACTCGGCTTCCATCATGATGTCAGGTGCTGTCATGTCAGTCGACATGCCCGCATTCATGCCCGGCACAAAATCTTGTGGCGAACTCTGTGGTGTGGCCGCCGCTGCAGAAATACCTACAGACGTGCCCGCGCCCGGGGCGGGGGGTTGAGGTTCAGCCATTTGTCCCAAGGCCTGCGGCGTCAACAGCAGCAAGCAGATACCTATGCCAATGATCGTGGCCATTCGGGACATGATCGTACGGGTACGGATTGATCGGGGAAAAAAATCGACATACATGGTCAAAACTCTTCCAGTAGAGCATCTCGGGGGCAATTGCATCATTGTCTTCGTCATCATCAGCCAATTAGGTCAGCTTGCGGGGTTTGGTCAAGAATCGTGGGAGCGGGAAATAGTGGTGAACATGGTGAATGCGTGAGAACCTGAATGAACGCGAGGGAAACGTGGGGTAAAAGTGGGGGGGGGTGGGGTTTTTTTGTTATCGACGTGATTGGGGGCTGATCCGCACCAGCACCGCTCAAATTCTAGTTATCTGACGTCCCCCCCCACATTTCCCCCTCACACCTCACGCTCCCACATCCCCCCCTCATATTTCCCTTTCGTGCTTGGGAGCCACTGGCGTGATTGATATTCACGGTTTTGGCACCGGGGCAGGTGGACTTTAGTCCACCTGCCAGCCAGCCAGCCATGGAGATTATTTTGCCAGTGGCTTTAGCATCGGAGGGTTCCCCGGCTTCCCCTCTCCAGACGCATGCCGCGAGCATCCTGGCAGTTGTCCCCCATTTGCCCCCAATTCACCCCCAATGACTTTTCCTGGGCCTGGATTCTCCCGGCCAGAAGCCTCACATTTGGCCCCTCCGTTTGCCGCCTGCGCTGCGTATCGGTAGGCTACAGACCTGTTAATTGAGAGGACGCAACGATGAAAGTGATCTGTGATCGCGCGGCATTGGTGGAATCATTAGGTTTGGTCGGGGCAGCGGTGGTATCGCGCACGCCCAAGCCGGTCTTGACCTGCGTTAAAATCACCGCAGCCACAGCTGGCGAAGGTGGCGAATTAACCTTGTCTGCTACTGACCTGGAAGTGGCTGTTCGCATGAGCACGCCTCGTGTTGATGTGCAGGAAACCGGCGAAGCGCTCATCCCTGCGGACAAGTTGGCACAGATCGTTCGCGAGTCATTAGACCCCACGCTTGCACTCGAGACCGAGGGCGCTTCGACTCATATCAAGGGACAGGATTCACATTTCCGATTGCATGGCTATCCCGTGGCGGATTTCCCGGCGGTCCCCGAATTTACCGGCGAAGCGGATTTTGAAATTCTCGCGGCTGACCTGACCATGCTCGTGAATCAGACGGCGTTTGCCACCGCTCGCGAAAATAGTCGCTATGCCATCAACGGCGTGCTCATCGAACGCGATGGCAACAAGATCAGCGTGATCGCTACCGATGGCCGACGCTTAGCATTGGCCAAGGGCACTTGCAAAGCCAAGAAAAACACAGACGGCCAACCCACCAGTGCGATCGTGCCCAGCAAAGCGCTCAACATGTTGCAGCGCTTGCTCACCGAAGGTGATCAGACCGTTCGTGTGAAACTGACCGACAACCAGATTCTGTTTGCCACCGATACCGCAGTGCTGTCCTCGAATCTGGTCGAGGGTAACTTCCCGCCGTACAAGGATGTCATTCCTCGTGACGCGGATAAAAAAGCCACGCTGGGTACCGATGCTTTGCTGTCGGCCGTGCGTCGTGCCGCACTATTGACCAATGATGAATCCAAAGGTGTGAGCCTGGGATTTGAGCCGGGCAAATTGACCTTGGCCAGTCGCGCGCCGGAAATGGGTGACGCGGAGGTCACGATGGATCTGCCCAAATACGATGGCGAGCCGGTCAAGATCGGCTTCAATCCGCAGTTCATTCTCGACGCGCTCAAGGTCGCTCAGGCCGATCAGGTGACGTTTGAATTCAAAGCCGCCAACAAGCCCGGCATCATCCGCACCGGCCCGAATTTCCTCTACGTCGTCATGCCCGTGAACCTGCAATCGTAAATGTGATGCGGATGTTGTGGATGTCGCGGATGCTGTGGACGTTGTGGTCCCACGTTTAGCGGGCGACGCGCAGCGTCCCATGTTCAGGTTTACCGTTGTGGCATCGCGCTCAAAACGTGACACTGACACATCACCCGCAAAACGTCACACGAATGACGATATATACACATACTTCAATTCATACTAGCCCCCGGTGAATACCGGGGGTCGGGGGGGGTTGTGTGAGAGGGAGACTTAGACCACGCGAGTTTTTAACCGGATGGGTATTAATTCCCGCTTGGCAGGGCCAGTGTTCGACCGCGGACGCCGTCGGGGATCAGCAACACCGAAAAGCTGGTGGTGTCTTCAATGTCATCGATGGCTGCGTTGACGGCCAGTCGCCAGCGGGGCAGTTTACGCGAGACCTGCACGGCGAATGTACTGCTGCGATTGCCGGACAAACGCACGCTGTGGGAAAAATCAATTTTGTATTTCGAGGTCAATTGATACGACATACCCACGCTCAGGTATTCGTCGTCGAACGCTTTGGTTTTGACCAGCTCGGCAAAATAACTCAGGCGTGGGTTCTGATCGATCTGTCCGCCGATGCGCCATTGATCGATTTGCCCGTCCTGCAAATCGTGCATGATTTCGCCGACCATGGAAAACGCATCGCTGACCATCCATAGCAACTCGCCATGGAAATGATCCGACCCCATTGAAAATTCCGGACGATAGCCATAGTAACGCGGCAATTGGCTCGCATCCGCCGCGTCATCGGTGAACATCACCACGTCGGTGTCGAGCACCAACCAATCCACGCTGCGCCATCGGCCCGATCCGCCACGCTGGGTTTGCCATGTGTTGCGCATGCCCACGCGAACCATGCCACCGTCGACCAGACTTTCCACATCCGGGTCATACACCGGCAAGGCTTCAGAATTGACCGTCGAACCCGACAGGCTGATATCCACCGATGGCTCGATGATGTGTCGCATGCGATGCAGGTCGAGGGCTCGGTTGTCGAACGCGTCATTGGTTTTGCTGATCTGCGTATGGAAACGCATGCCGACCTGACCCCATAAACGTTTGTCGTCAGCCTCGCTGTTGAACGTTTTGAAATCATCGTCGTATGCCGTCACTCGGCCCACGGCGTAGGGCACGGCATTGATCGTGCCGATGTTGAATGGTGCCTGAATTTCCTGACGCGAATCGAAACGATTGACCCAATCGAGAGGCACGCCCATGCTTGCCAGTGAGGCATCAAACCGAGTCGTGTCAGCAATGCCAAACGTACGCATGGCAAAAAATGTATTCAACCCGCGATCGCCGGGCGTATCCTCACCGGGTGCGATGCGCACACGACTGATACGGTTTTCGCTGTACCACGTGATGCGATCGTTCCACAACGACGTGCCTTCGCGGTAGTAGCCCAGTTCGGGCAAGCGATCGACCTGGTAGCCCGGTGCTTGCAACTGCGCCAACTGAGGCATGAAATCGATCAGATCATATTGGGCCAGGAAATCCAACGCCCAGTCGTTTTCCTGTTTTTTCAGATAGATCAGCGTTTCAAAGGGCTTGTCGTTGCGAGCTTTGTCATCGAAAAATTCAGCCAGGAACAACTCGTCCGACACATACGAACCTTCGAGTGTCAGTTCCCATCCCTCACGCAATTCCTGACGATGTTGCAGATTGATATACCCGCGCGTCGCGCCGTTCTGTTCGATTTTGCCACTGGTTGGCGGTCGATCGAAACCATCATCCTCGGGCAACAGGTAGCCCTCGAATCGCCCGCGCATTGCCGGCCGATCATAATTAAACGTGGTGCCCAAACCGATTTTATGCTGGTCGAGCCAATCGATTTGCAAGTCGGCCGTCACGCCATCGGGTGCCTGCGTGCCCATCAGGCCGAACAGGTCCCATGTCGTTTCCAGTTCGACATTCAGTTCGCTTTCCTGATCGTCGTAGTCGCCGCCGATTTTGATGCGGCGCAACGCTGTGTCTTCCACATCGCCGCTCAGGTAGGGCCAGTAAAACACCGGGACCGGCCCCCACTTGCCGACCATGTTGGACGCCGTGACATGCCGACGTGTTTCGGGTTCGCCCTCGGCATTTTGAATGCGTCGTTCCTCGAGCGTAATTTTCGATGCGGCGATCGCGAAATGCGGTACGCCGAATTCGCTGGTCGTGATGGTCGCTCGTTTGCCCGACCAACTGGTTTTGGATTTCTGTCGCAGTTGTTCAGCGCGCACATAGATCGGCAATTGTTTTTTGACGTTCCATGTGTACATCACCGCGTCGAGCACCATCGCTCGGTTGCTCGCTGGATCGTAATACACGCGTGGGGCCCGCACGGTGTAATCGCCATCGGTGACGATGACGTTTTCTTCCAGGTAGATGCCCGCGATCGCACCCGCATCAGTTGATTCGCCGGGGCCGAACGAGCTGTTGGCATTCTCGCGATTCTTATTCAGAAAAACCACCACGTTTTCCGCTTGCAAGGTCATCCCCGGTGCCCCGCGAAAATCCTGATACACCACGGTGACATCGCCGATCAACACGAACGCATCGAAATTTTCACCGCGCTGATACACGTCCGTCTGGCGATGAAAAATCACCGTTCCAGTAGCGGGCAATATCGCCTGCGGATCAGGCGGCGAAGGTTGCGGCGTGATATCGATCGGCATATCAACCGCCGAACGCACGTTGCCTGCCTGTGGATATGGCATCGGCGTATCGGATGCGGACGTGTCCGATGGGCTCACGGGAACCGCCGCGACAGTATCGGGCGGTAAGTTCGGATCATCCATGGATGACCCGGGCACTTGCGTAGGTTGCGTGCGCGTTTGCACGGATGTCGTCGGGGCAGGCTGTGTGATCGCCGGTTTTTGTGCAGGGGTCTGTGTGGGGGAAAGTGCGGGGGAAAGTGGGGGGGAATGTGGGGGGGTGGAGAGGTAGCGATTGATGCGTCCCAGCGCGTCGTGGTAGAACGGCTCATCCTGAGCACGTTTAATGAGTTTAGGATCATTGCGAAACGCATCGGTGATCAGATTGACTTGTCCCTGAATCGAGGCGGTGACCAGCAGGCGTGGCGCGTCAGCCGACGCAGGCCCACGGGTATTTTGGCCGGGCAGACTTTTGGCATTTTCCAGGTAGAGGGCCAGGTGTCGAATCGGCTGTTGTCCGGCTGCGCTTGGTGGTAATGTTTCAATCCGCACCACCGCCCGGTCTGCTGAAAAACCGTAGCCACCGATTTCGATGCGCACGCGACTGTCCAGGCTCAACCATTGCACGCCCACATCGCCGGGCAGGCTCGTCGCCGGTTTGTCCTGCCACACGGTAGCCCGGACCGCTTGGATTTTGGCATCCTGATACAGAATCGGATCGTTAGCCGCTGGCGAGGAGGCGCCCGAGCGTGAGGCGTAGGTGGCTTCGCTTGCCGCCGCGCTTTGTAGGCCTTGGGGATACGCGGTGATAAACGTGGGAAAGGCCAGGATCGACAACAGCAATAACGTCGCGATCGGTTTAATCATGAATAGAGTCGCTTGCACACGAGGATGGTCGAACAGCCTGATCGATATCGGCCAATACGGCTCCGATTATAGGGAATCATGGCGTGTCATGTGTCGGCGATTCACCGGGATTTTGATACGCGGGTTCAACCCCAAATTTACCAGCGATTATTTCGGTCGACGATAGAACGGCAGCGTCGTCACTTGCGTATCAACTGTCGTCGAACCCAACACGACCTGCACCGCATCACCCGCAGCGCAGCTGTCACGTTTGACATACGCCATCGCGATCGGCTGATCCAATGTCGGCGACATGCACCCGCTGGTGATCTCGCCAATCGCCTGGCCATCGCGTTGCACGCTCATGCCTTGACGCGGTGTGCGTCGGCCCTGCACCAGCAATCCGACCAGTTGTTGATCCGGTCCGCTCTCGGCAATTTTTGCCAGTGCGGTATGGCCGATGAATGGTTCAGGCTCGCCTTCCGGCGTCGGCTTATCCATGCTCACCGCGAACGTCATCCCCGATGCCAAAGGATTCAAGTCACGTCGCAGTTCATGGCCATACAACGGCAACCCTGCTTCGATGCGCAAGGTATCGCGTGCGCCCAATCCCGTTGGCGCGATCGATTGATCCGCGTCGGCATTTTCTTTTAACAAAAGCTTCACCGCCATCGGGGCCATCTTTGCACCCAGAATAATTTCAATGCCATCCTCGCCGGTGTACCCCGTGCGACTGATCGACATTTTCAGGATCAGCAAATTCTTCATACAGAACGACCAGTTTTTCAAGGTCGGCACTTCACTGGAAAACTTGCCCACGATGTCCATCGTTTTGGGGCCTTGCACCGCGATCATGGCGGTCGTTTCGGTTTCGTCTTCGATCTTGACCGTGCGCTCGCCCACCGCTTCGTGCAAATGTTTCATCACTGCCTCGCGATTGCTCGCATTGCACACGACCAGCCAGTCGTCGGCGAAACGATACACCACCACATCATCGATCACGCCGCCGTCCGCGCCACAGATAAAACTGTATCGACAGGTTTTTTCTTTCATGTCGCTCACGCGCCGCGTCATGACATGTTCGAGGAACTTGCGGGCATGACGACCGCCGATGCGAATTCGGCCCATGTGCGATACATCAAAAAATCCCGATCCCTTGCGGACGCGATGATGCTCTTCGATGATCGATCCATAATGCAACGGCATTTCCCAGCCGGCGAAGTCGACAAATCGCGCGCCGCGGTCGGTGTGTAAATCATGGAACGGTGTTTTTTTCAGGGTCGTGGATGTCATGCCCATCAGGCTACCGGGCCAGCCGGATCAGGACAACTCGCCATGCCCGATAAATTCGCCTTTCACACCCGATGCCGACTTCCATACGAACCCGAATGCGATCCTGTGGCGATTTTGTGCTGGCTTTACTGGCGACTTCAACAGGCACGGTTGCAAATTAAATTTTGGTCAATCGAACACCAGAGAGAAAGCATGCGTAGTATTTTCAGGAGCCGCCTATCGATGAAACCGCATGCCCGACTGTCCACGCGTTTGCAAAATGTTCGCCGATCATTGGCGACACAGTGGCAGGCCTATCATCAACAACGGCAATCCCCGGGTTTTCTACGGCACTTCTCGCCGCGTTTCTCTCAACATTTCTCCCAACACTTTGGGCGAATTCGGCGTGGCATCTGTTGGCGACGCTTCCTTAAACACATCGTGATCACCATCGCGGCCGTCGGGCTGATTCGCGCGTTTGCCGTCGATTGGAATGAAGTGCCAACATGGTCGATGGCACCCACGATCATGGCTGGCGATCGCATCGTGGTGAACAAGTTGGCCTACGACCTGCACGTGCCCGGCACCGGTTTGTCGTTGATTCAATGGGCCAGTCCGCTGCGCGGCGACGTGGTGGTTTTTCGTTCGCCTGAAACCGGCGTCCTGATGGTCAAGCGTGTCATCGGTTTGCCCGGCGATACCGTCGAACTGCGCGGCGGCATGATTTATGTCAACGGCCAACGCATCGAATACCAGCGCATCGGCAAACGCGGTGACTGGGTTCATCGCTATGCCGAATCGTTTGGTGATGAAACGCCGCACACCGTGTTGTACATTCCATCGCGACCGTTAGCTCGATACATGGCGCCTGTCACGGTACCCGACGATCAATATTTCGTCATGGGCGACCATCGTGATGATAGCTACGATTCCCGCAATTTTGGAACCGTGGCTCAGTCGGCGATTCGTGGCCGTGTCTCAGTCATTGCCGCATCATTCGATCCCGACGATGGCATGGCCCCACGCTGGAAACGATTTCTGTTGCGCTTGTGATGGTGAGGTTAGCCGCCGCCTGGCATCAAAATTTTTGATCACGTATTCGCACGTTACTGGTAGCGCGTAACGCAAATGCCTTGGTTAGCAGACGTAGGGTGGGTTAAGCGTAGCGAACCCACCAGCCGGTTTTCCAATTAACGTCATCCGTGGTGGGTTCGCTACGCTTAACCCACCCTACGCAGAGCTTGCTTTTAGTGGTTCGGGGTGACTGGTAGCCCTTTACATCAAAATTTTGATTGCATATTCCTGTTCCACTCGTTGCACATCGCGCATTCGCTGCCCATCACGCGATCACGGCCTGCAATTCATTCCAATGTGTTTGGCCGACTTCGCGCACTTGGCTGTCGTCCCAATGATCGAGTTTGCGATATTCGCTGTGGCCGGGTGTGGCACGCACGGGATTGTGTTTGGCGTTGTAGCAACAGATCAGGCTCCAGCGCGGATCTTCGGATTCGTTGGGATCCGAACGGTGCAACAAGTTGCCGTGGAAAAATAGCGCGGTGCCCGGCGTCATTTCGCAATAGACCAGTTCCATGTGTTTGGATGCCAGGGCCACGCGTTGCGGGTCAGCGCCGGTTTGTGTGCCATAGGTGCCGTGTTCGATTCGGCCCAATTTGTGTGACCCTTTCAAAACCTGCAAACAGCCATTGCCTTTGTACGCCCGATCCACAGCGATGTAACAACTGGCCATGTCGGGATAGAGCGCCTCATTGTTGTACCAATAGCCATAATCCTGATGCCATTCCCACGCACCGCCGACACGCGGTTCCTTGACCATCATCTTGTAGTGATACAGATACATTTCTGCACCCATCAAATCATCCATCGACGCGGCCACGCGATGGCTGCGGCAGATCGCGTTGTAAATGGTGGGGGTGTCGATATCGTTGGTCAGCCATAGCTTGCTTTCACGGCCACTGGTGTCTTTGGGGTTGTCGACAAGCTTGGATTTAACGCGATCGCCACGTCCGATGTTGAGCAGCAATTCCATTTCCTGGGCATCGAATAAATCTTCGACCATCAGGTAACCATCTTCGTGGTACTGGGCGATCTGTTCGGCGGTGGGTTTAAACGTGGGCATGGTGAGAATTCCTCAGCTAAAAAAACGAATTGGAAACAGAATGGAACCTGACTGGAAACGTGTTCTTTCCATCGATGACGCAGAATGCCATATTGCGGGCGATTTGGGTAGTTGGTTAAACGGCTAAAAAGTTGTATTATTCTGCTATGGCCGATATTTTTGATACCTTGGATCGTCCCAATCAGGGCAGGCCTCATCCGTCCACGGGGCATTACCGTGAAAAGCCCGGTTACGCGGTTGAACGCCGTGCCGGCATGAACGACTGGCTATTGATTTATACGGTCAGTGGCGTGGGGAAAATCACTCATCCTGACGGGGATTTTTGTGTAAAATCCCATGATGTGGTGTTGATTCAACCCTATTCAGCGCATCGGTATGAAACGAATGTGAAGCCGGACGGTCGTGGCCGATGGGAATTGTTGTGGGCCCATTTTATGCCGAGTGTGTCGTGGGTGAACTGGTTGGATTGGCCGTATGCTGGGCCGGGAATTATGCATTTATCGATTGGCGATCGTCGGGCCCGGCGATCGATCATTGCGGCGCTCAAACGCATGCACGAGTTGTCCACCAGTTTCCTGCATCACCGCGAACCGTTGGCGTTGGGGGCGTTGGCCGAGGCGATTCTGTGGTGTCGTGAACAGAGTCCGGCTGCGACGACAGCAGCGCTGGATGATCGTGTGCGTCGAGCCATCGAGTGGATCATGGAACACCTGGAGCAATCGTTGACGGTGGAGCAGGTCGCCGGTCAGGCCAACCTGAGCGTGTCGCGATTTGCCCATCTGTTTCGCGAACAGATGGGTCACAGCCCGCAGCAGTTCATTGAGTTACAGCGGATCGCGCGGGCTCGGGAATTGTTGGAGCGTACAGCCTTGCCGGTGGGCGAAGTCGCTGGGCGTATCGGGTTTGATCAGCCGTTCTATTTTTCCCGACGGTTCAAGCATGTCACCGGCATGACCCCGCGTGATTATCGGCTGCAATTCGGGTCGCGATAACCGCGGTTGTGACTGAGGATGGCGTGGCTTGGTGAACCGGTAAAAGTGCGGGGGTGGACTGGTCGATGGCTAGGGTATGACCCGTGATTCGACCCATGTTGCGCCTGTGGAAACGTCCGATAGTTCGGCGCGTGTTCCAAGTGTTCCAAGTGTTCCAAGTGATCAAAGTGTTGCTGGTGTTCCTGGTGAATCGTGCGTTCCGATGCTTGCTGGCGATGACATGTCGCGGTTGCGTCGCGTGGCTCCGTTGAGTTTGATTCTGTTTGCCATGATCGCGTTGGGGCATGCATTGCCGACGGAGTTTTTGCATGACGCCGGTCCGGTGATTCGCGATAACGATCGTGTGATCGGGCCGACGGGCTGGTTGGAAATCTGGACGACCAACTACTGGGGCGATCGCTTTTATGATGGGCTGTATCGACCGTTGACGTTGACGAGCTATCGCATTGAACACCAATTGTTCGGTTTCGCGGATCGAGCGTCATGGTATGGCGCGACGAATCTGGCGTTGCATGTGATCGCGACGTTGTTGCTGTGGCGATTGGCCTACGCGTTGATGCCTGCGAATCGGCGCAGTGTCGGGGCATGGTTGGCTGGTGCGTTTTTTGTCGTGCATCCGTGGGCGACGACCGTGGTGCCCAATCTGGTGGGGCGTGCGGATTTGCTGGCGCTGGTCGGGGTGTTGATGGCCAGTTTGTGTTGGCTACGTTGGCTTGACGGGCAGGCTGGGCAACGGCGGTGGTTGGTGGTCGCTTTGTTGGCATGGTCGGCAGCGCTCTTTTCAAAAGAGTCGGCGGCAGTGTGGCCAGCGATGTTGCTGATGATTCATTTGGTACGCCGCGATGCTTGGCAACGGCGTCACTTGCAAGCGGGGGTGGCGATCATTCTGGTCGGGATCATGTGGTGGGCGGTGCGCAGCGCGGTGTTGATGCCGATTGGTGATCCGATGACCAACAGCATCAGCAACCCTTTGGTGATTGAATCGGCGGACGTGCGCGTTCGCACGGGCATGGCCTTGATGGGATCGTATCTGGCCCAGGCGATGTTGCCGGTGCATTTGAGTGCGGACTATTCGTACAACCAGTATCCGGTCGTGTCGCATTGGAACGATGGGCGATGGTTGGCGGCACTGGGCGTGGTGGTGGCGTTGGCGTGGTTGCTGCCGTGGTGTTTGCGACGTGCGTCACACGATGGGAAGGTGCATGGTCGGATCATCGCGGGTGGCGTGATATTTTTCCTGTTGGCATTGTTGCCTGTGTCGAATTTGCTGTTCACCATCGGGACGATTCGTGCCGATCGCATTGGGTATTTGCCCTTGATCGGGTTGGCGATCGCGGTGGGTTCGATCGGTAGTCTGGCATCGAAACATTCACGCCGGTTGGTGGTGGGTGTGGCCATGGTCATGTTGTTGGTGTTGACGTTGCGCACTGCTGCGCGGGCGCAGGTGTGGACCTCGGGGATGCGCTTTTGGCCTGCGATGGTGGTCGATGCACCGAACAGTGTGAAATCCAACGCGGCGATTGCGAATGTTTGGCTCAACATGAATCATCCATTGCTGTTGGGAGCCTCGTTGGAACCCGCGCGGTATGCGTGGCTAACCGCGACGGAAATGCCGGGCGATGATTTTCTGTTTCCCTGGATCAGTTATGCACGGGCGCTGCGGTCGAATGGTCGATCGCTCGAAGCGCTGACTGTGCTGCGCGAAGCACAACAACGGGAAGATCAACCCTCGCGTCGTCGCGAGTCGTGGTTGCGCTGGCAATCGGCGCAGCAATCGAATCGTCCGTATGGCCGAGTGGGGTTAGCGCTTGAAATGGGTATCACGCAGCGTGACATGGGCGACACGGTGGGCGCGGTGCGCAGTTTCGAGCGGGCAGTGGGGATGGATGATGCGACCGGACAGGCGACCTACGAGGTGGCACGCACCTACGCGCAGTGCGGTGAGGATGAACTGGCGACGTATTGGTTTAATCTGGTGATCACGCGACATCCACAACGAGCCCGGTTTTTTGCCGGGTACGGACGCTGGGCGAACGAACGCAGCGACTATGCCACGGCCGCGTCGATGTTGAGCATGGCCATCGATCGCGGCGATTTTTCGGCAGAAACGTACGCGTTGTTGAAACAGGTGTATCGCGATTGGCTGATCGAAACGATTGCCAATGGTGATCGTGTCACCGCGCGTAAAATTGTCGAGCGGGCCAACCGACGCGACCGCATCCATTCGATCACGTTGCAGAGCGTGGGGTTGGATTGATGGGGTGAACGGTTATTTTTTTGCGTTCGTTTGCGGTGTTGGGGAACACGGGACGCTGCGCGTCGCCCGCTAAACGGGGGAGGTGTGTGGGTGGTGGTGGTGGGGCTACCGACTAGGTCATCATTCCTGCACGTTGAGGTTTTTCAAGTAGTCGGCCAATTCGTGGCGTTTGGTATTCAGTTGTATTTCCAGTTGGTTGATGATCTGGTCGAGGCCTTCGATCTGGTCTTCTTCGGCGTTGAGTTTGGTGAGATAGCGTTTGCCCAGGGCGGAGTTTTGGCCGACGGTGCGGATGTTTTCCCGCAGGCGATCCTGGCCCTGCTTGATGGTGTTGAGCTGTTGGCGTGAGTCGTTGAGACGTTGCTCGATGCGGGCGATTTCCTGACGCAGGCTGGCGGCTTTAGCCACGGCAGCACGAATTTTTTCAGGGATCTGTTTGCTTTCTAAAACCCACACGAATTGGTTGAGTGGCCGATTCAACAGGGCAATGGTTTCGGTGAGCGGTTCGGTTTCATGGACGGTGAATTGGGTGGTTTTTGAAGCGGGAACATCGACGCGGAAGCGGTAGGCGTTGGCGGTTTTTTCGGCAGGCGTTTTCGGTGTGACCAACTTTCGGTGTGCGTTGTGATGAGGGTATTGAATCACCAGGTCGCGGGCTTGGTCGTCGGTGTTTTTAATGTCGTACTCGGTGATGTAATCGTGCTGTCGGGTGATGTGCAAGACGCCCTCGATGATTGATAGTTTGGATAACTGGTTGGGCGATTTGCTGTTTGTGATGACGGTTAGATCAAGATCGACGGCATAGCTGATCAAACGCTTGTCGTTTTCGGGGAAATGATCGATGCGGGCATCGCCAGCGTAGGAACCTTCGTCGTAGACGGTGATGGGGCCGGCCAATAGTTTTAGTTTGGTATCGTTGGTCAGCCACACGCCGTGCAGGGGATGGTCGGGCATGACGTTGGCATCATAGATGCTGATTTTTTCAGCGGCGATGGACTGGTTGATGATGGGGAGCATGGCGGATTGGCGACGGGCCAGGTTGACCGGTGAATCGATGGTGAATTGGAACAGTTCGCCGACTTGTTGGCTACTGGCTTGTGCGGTTAACTCGATAGAGGTTCCCATGGTGTTGAAATGTTCTGCGATACTGTTCGATCGGAGTCCAATCTGGCGTTCGCGTTTTTGTTCAGCCATGTCGGCCTTGCCTGCGAAGCGGCCGGCGATGGCGGCGGATTCCATGGCCATGGGCGCGGCGGTGGGTGCGGGTGAGATGCCACCGTCGTAGACGACTGGGCCGATGGGTTGGCCTACGGGTGGTGCGATGACGGGACGCTTGAGATAACGCGGGGTGTAGAGATCCTGAATGAATGAAATGGGACTGCCGCTGGCGAGGGTCAGGCGGACGTTTTGCCAATCGTTGTCGGAGGTGTTTTCGACGATGGCCCAGCCTTGCAGCAGGGATTTGTTTTTGTGGTTGCTGTTGTCGTTTTTATCGTTCTGGTTTTTATCCGAGCGATCAGTCAGGTCGAGGCGGTAGCTGGTTTTCCAGACGGGGGTTTCGACGAGGTAGCCGATGCGAGTGTTGAGAGGCGCGTTGGCGTCGGCGCTTAACGCAATGTCGACGGGCTTGCGATTAGTGTCACGTGATGCGACGAGCAACTGCATGGCCTTGTTCAATTCGTCGCGCAATTTGGCGTCGGTGAGTTCCAACGTGCTGATCGAATCCATGGGCACGGTGATGATGCCTGCGTCAGTGACCAGTTGCAGGGTGTGACGTGGGCGTTGCATGTCGGGATGTTCGGGAGACGATTCGATGACGGTCTCGACGTGGAGTATTCGGCCGAGTGTGGTTTCGCCTGCGTGGGTGAGTCGCAACTCGGCACCGCGCAATTGGCGGAGCATGTCGGGCAATGATGGATTAGCGGACAGGTCCACGCCGAAGCTGCGCAGGGCCCGTTCGATCGGTTCGTTGGCGGCGTAGGTGACATTGACGCTGGCGGGCTGGCCGTCGGGGGTGTGGCTCATGACGATCATGGACTTGAGCACGTCGTTGATCTGATCGGTTTTGAACATGATGCGGACGTTGGCCGGAGCATCGGCGGGCGGGGTGATTTGGCCCTGATGTTCGAAATAGCCGACGCCGCTGGAAAACAGCACCGCGTTGGTCAGGGGCAGGTCCGCGTTTTGCGGTTGGGCTGACGCAGTGGTGATGGGCAGGGTTAGCCCGATCATGGACAGGATGAGCAGGGTGAGGGCAAAGCGATGGGGCCTGGCAGGCATCACGGTAGGCTTGGTAAATTGGGTAGGCATGATAAGCATGGTAAGCATGGAAGGCTTGGTAGGCTTGGTAGGCATGGGGAACATCTCCGAAATAGGGGTGCGAATGATGGTGGCGTTGGCTGGCATGGTCGTCAGGTTGGGCATATGTGGGGCACCAGGGGGGCTGGGGGGGGCATATGGGGAATGTGGGGGCCTGATAAGGATAACGGTCGAACGGCGATTTTCTTGGTTGGAGAAAAAAATGGTGGATTTTGGGGGGCGTGAGGAACGCTAAGCCGCAAGCGGCGGGGGTCGCGGGGAGCTGCGGGGGGCTGCGGGGGGGCATGCGGAGGGTATGCGGGGATAATGTGGGGGCAAAGCGGGGGGAATGCGGGGGGAATGCGACGGGAATGCGAGGGGAATTTTGGGGGAATGTGGGGGGAATGTGGGGGGGGCGGATTGCTCTAAAACAGCGATCGTAGTAGTCTAATTTGAGTTTATTCCATCCCCCTACGGCAAAATGCCGTGACCAGAGGGGTCGTATTGAGGCGACGTAACGGTAAATGGACCGTTCGAGCCGTTCAAAAAGGCCCGTCCAAGGAGTGTGCCCCATGTTAGATACCTATCGCGAAATCAAAACTCTGATTGAATCGGTTGACGACGATATTCAAAAAGCCGCTGGCGGGAACAAGGCCGCAGGCACGCGTGTTCGCAAGGATATGCAGCAACTCAAAGCGCTGGCCCAGCAACTGCGCGTGAAAGTGCTCGAAGATCGCAGCACCGAAGGCTGATTGGATAAATCGCGGACACCTGACACCTGACGCCTGACGCCTGACTGATTCAAGGGCCCTGTGGATTGCGGGCAGAGCGTTTTGTGGCCGTGGTGGTGCGTGTCAGGTTTTACACGCCGGAAGCCTGTAAGCCGGAAGCCCGGAGCGGGATTTGTCTCGCTGTGCCACGAATACCACGCGTGCTGCTGTACCGCGGTTATCAGCGTTTCAGTGGGCTATTGGCTTTGCTTTAGTGTTTCGTAGTCCGAATGGATAGACGGATGTCTCGATTTCCGCTCGTCCTGTCGTCTGATTGTCTTGTCATGTGATTGATGAGGCGGTTGGTTTATTGCTTGCTCGTTTGTCTATTTATTGCCTGTTTGCCCGTGCCAGCCTGTTGGCCTGGTCGCTCACAAGTGGGCTGATTTTGCTAATCCCTGAGACGTATTCATGCCGCCACAACTGTTGTTTGATCTGAACAAAATTGATTTGGAAAATGGAAAGAATCGCCTGTCGGTCGAACAGGTTGAGGCGAATAATCCACATCGGGGGCATATGCGTTTGATCGATGGTGTGCTGTATGCGCCGGATGATTTCAGTCGAATCGTGACGTATAAAGAAATCGGCGACGATGAATTCTGGGTGGCCGGTCACATCCCAGGTCGGCCTGTGTTTCCCGGGGTGTTGATGATCGAAGCCGCAGCGCAGACAGCGAGCCTGTGTTACAAGATGCGTTTTCGTGATGATGGGGTGGGTAACGATTTTCTGGGATTCGTGGGTGCGGATAATGTGAAATTTCGTGGCCAAGTGGTGCCGGGCGATCGCCTGTACATTCTGGGTCAGGAAGTGAAATTCAACCGTCGGCGATTCATCTGCGATTTGCAGGGGGTGGTCAATGACACGCAAGTTTTTGAAGCGCGGATTTCCGGCATGCCGATCTAAGATTTGTCGTGAGTCGTGAGTCGTGAGTCGTGAGTCATGGGTCATGAACGAAGCGGGCGGCAAGAATACCAAAGTGAAGTGGG
>JAUHYI010000108.1 GCA_030426385.1 Phycisphaerae bacterium | reverse complement strand
TTAGATCATTTCGTTCACGCAAGCGGCTTACCGCAGTCGCAGTTTCTCGATCGGTTTCGGCAGATATTTGAACCCTGGTTTACACAACACGCGCCCAGAACAATCGACGAAATCCACGGCATGGCTGACGGTGCTGGCGTTGATTTTTCTTACGCCTTTTTTGCGGCGGTCCGCGATGGCGCAAAAATCAATCCGTCATCTCCGGCAACAACAAACACAAATAATGACGACAAAGATGATGCTGGCTGCACAGCCATTTATTGCAGTGGCTTGAACACCCAACATGGCACGCCGTTCATTGGTCAAAACAAAGACGCCAACGCACCGCTCGACCGCTATCGCATCATGCGCCGCGCCTACGATGATGGCCTGACCACGATCACCCTCAACTACCCGGGCTGGATCGCTAACATTGGCATGTCTTCCCATGGCTTGGGCTGGACCGGTAATTCCCTGCACGGCCTGCGCTCATCACGCAAACCTGAAGAAATCGTTCCCTATTCACTATTGCGTGCTGTCATCGCTCAAAGCGCCACCATCGACCAAGTTAATCGTGCCATCGAACAATTCCCCACTGATAATTGCTGCATGATGGTGGCTGATGCACACAACCGGGCCATCTGTCTCGAATGCGTTCACGACCAGCGTCAGGTGCAGGACATTTCTAACCGCGTCTTTGGTCACGCTAACTGCGTGTTAAGCGAAACACTCAAGCCCTACGAACACGCGGTCTCTCATTCGCCATCCTCATCACAACGACAACGCAACGTACAAAAACATTTGGATGAATCGAATGGCACGATCGACATCGCTCGGATCAAAACCATCCTAAGCGACCACACCGATCAGCCGGGCAGCATTTGCCTCCATCCTCACGATGGCGAACCCATCGCCACCACGGCATCATTTATCGCAGACCTGGCTCAACAACAAATCCATATCGCCATCGGCAGACCCTGCGAACACCCGTATGACGTGTACCACATCTGACCCATCTCGTTACAACTCGCGCGGTTTAAATTTTTTACACACTGACTTCCCGTATGCACCTGATGCTCATAGGTATCTACGCGCGAGTATTTATCGTAATCCGTATCAGAGCCTGCTCATTTCAACTCGCCATTCGAGTCGTTACGATTTGAAATCTATCATTTCCTGATGATTGGTTCGATGCTTTATATGACGGCATAGAACCTCGAAATCACACCTTTCCAGACACGTCCCAATCGGGTAAAATCATGGGTCAAAGTAGCGGCCCGAAAAATGGATTTGGACTTATAAAACAAGGCTTTCTCGTCGAATATCGGCTTGCTCTAGCCAACCCAAAACACCAGGAATTTTTGAGCCTAAAAGCACATTCATCAGAAAGATGATTCATGTCCGATCGCATTGATATTGCAGCCTATTATTTTCCGAATTACCACGTTGACGCGCGCAATGAGTCGGTGCATGGGCCGGGTTGGACCGAGTGGGATTTAATTCAGCAAGCCAAGCCGCGTTTCGAAGGCCATCAACAACCCAAGGTTCCCGCGTGGGGTTATGAGGATGAATCTGACCCTAAAGTTATGGCACGCAAAATCAATGCGGCAGCAGACCATGGCGTGACGTGTTTCATGTTCGACTGGTATTGGTATGACGATGGCCCGTTTTTGAATGGTGCATTGGAGCAAGGATTTATGGCTGCCGACAATGTCGACCGCTTGCAATTTGCCCTGATGTGGGCCAATCATGATTGGATGAACCTGCATCCCGCCAGCCAAAAAAGTATTGGGGAAAATGCAAAATTGCTCTATGACGGGAAGATCAGTTCATCGACATGGGATGTCATGACGAGCTACATTGTTGACACGTATTTTTCGCACGAATCATATATGCTGGTTGATGGCTGTCCGTTTTTTCAGATCTATGATTTGGCTACGTTAATCCAGGGACTCGGTGGTTTGGAAAATTGTCGACATGCCTTGGAACAATTGCGAAACAAAGTGCGCCAGGCCGGTTTTGATGACTTGCATTTGAATGCCGTCATTTATGGTTTGAGAATATTGCCCGGGGAACACACGCTCGCGAATTCACAGGACACTATTGATCTTCTTGGATTTGATACGATCACCTCATACGTGTGGGTTCATCACATTGCTTTGGATCAGTTTCCCACCGTTGATTACGGGCAGTATGCCGAGAAAGCTGTCGATTGTTGGCCGCGACTTGCTGGGGAATATCGCCAACCTTATTTTCCAAACGTCACGATGGGATGGGATCCTTCGCCACGCACCAATCAAGATGAGCCGTACACCAATGCCGGCTATCCGTTCAACCCGATCTTACAAAACAACACCCCTGCAAACTTCAAAAAGGCTCTCGAAAGTGCGAAGCAATACCTCGAGTCTTCATCATTGAAACAAAAAATTTTAACGATTAACGCATGGAACGAGTGGACCGAAGGCAGTTACCTTGAGCCAGATTCTGTTCACGGGACGGGGTACCTCGAAGCGATCAAGGATGTGTTTGGCAGTGTTGATGCCAGCCCTGATTCACAGCTGACAGGCACATCCACGGCATAACCTGCATGTACACGTGGTGCACAACACGTTGAAGCCATTGCATCGCAAACATTCGAAGTATCATCTGACAGCAATCCGGTTAAAAACCAGTGCGCTCTAAAGTTTTCCTTCAAACAAACCCTGGTATTCATCGGGGGCTAACACGAATAGAAGCGCGAGTATTTATAGCAATTTCTATGATATCCGAGCCAGATCGAGTTATTTTTGCAACGAATTCGCGAGCCATGCGTTAGCCCGCGGATCCACAAAGTAATTGTCGGAAATATCACAAGGCATTGATAGTTCCAACAGCAACGCATTCGTATTACTTTTAAATCCATGCACGTGGCCCGGCTCGATAGCCAGCAATTGGCCCGGGCCAAGCGAAATAATTCGATCATTGAAGGTGACTTCATATTCACCGTACACTGGCATGAACGTTTCATGTTTGATTCGATGCGAATGTTGCGGGCACGCCTGATTGGCGAAGGTGAACAAATACTTGCCGCAATAGCCAGCCGTCAACTCGTTAGCAATCCAAAATTCGATAAGCCCCACGCGATCAAAATCACGTAGACCAAAATCTAAAATCAACGGCTCAACGTCAGGCGGAGCCATGCCCCAATTTTGAAATTGTTCCAAGCATGACGCTAAAGCTGTTTCGCGCTGCGAGTCAAGCATCTGAAAACTATCGACCGAATCTATCATCTATAAATTTCTCGTCAGGCAAAGATTTATCACATGATTCAGAACTAGTGAACTTCTCCGTACACACGCACGAACACAAATTGGAATGCTCTCGTGTAATTCGTGTACGTTGACATTCATGCACCTACCCTGAATTCGCTCCCTGCTATGAGCGACAGCATTCAATCTAAAAAGCCAACACAACCAATATCACACGTCGTGATCGGCACACAACGATCATGCCAAGGCACTAGTTTTCGAGATTATTCCAATTCCAATACTTTTTGTAGTTGTTGGCGACATCCACCAGAGCGTCTTCCTCTTGAACGAGACTTGCGTGTCCATCCACAAACAAAAAGTGATTGCCAGTGCCGTGATAGTCACCATCTTTGGGCGGAATGCCATAGTCACCGGTTGCGGTTGAGAAATTACCCAGGATGTAATACCCCCAATATATCGCTGATTCGGTGTGCCTTAATCGCATGTTTTCAAAGCCATGCCATTCGCCGATGAGATATGACTGGCTGGGTTCCCTGAACACATCAAGAACGACCGAACCCAATTGGCTGTATGGACCACCACTGCTATCCAGGTTAAAAAAAACCAGACTAAAACTACGCTTGCGCCCACCATAAATTCGTTCGACTTCATCCGATGGACATACGAACACATCGGTCCCCCGGTCGACTGGCGTGCTTGCGTCCGGAACGACGTCCACATTGGCACCAGCATATTCCTGCAGGCTACGATCCCAGGTGGTGAGGTTTGGGTAGCCGGCATAATCGATAGCGGGAGGCATTTTATTGTCGTAGTCACTGGCATACGCCATACTCGCCACACCTATTTGTCGCGTATTGCTCAAACACACCGATCGCAGCGCCGCACGTTTGGCCCCGGATAACGCGGGTAACAAAATAGCCACCAGTAAAGCGACAATGGAGATAACCACGAGCAGTTCAATCAACGTGAATCCGTTATGACTAACAGGATGTCTATCACCGGATGCCCAATGCTTTGTATTAAAAAACTTCATGGGTATCTATCCATATAAAATTAAGTTGTCTAGGGCGAAGTTGGACTTTGATGGTATTGCTCTTAATGGTTAACGGTCTATTCCAATTCATGAGTTTGCCATAAAGCGTCTGGTTGTTCGCAAAGACCTCGGGGCTGATTTGGATATCCGCGGTTACTTCGGTGTCACTCCAATTGGCCACGAGGGCCAAGGCACGTTGTCCCTGGTGGATGTAGCTAGAAACGTACACGTCCTCGCGGTTGGTCTTGATGGGATTATTCTTGTCGGTGTAAGAAAACCACTGGGCATCTTCGACGTTGAATTGATCGTACACTGACCATACACCCGCCGATCGCTCAACCAACATGCCCCACGTGGTGCGCGGCAGAAAACCATTTAGCCCTGTGGCGGCCACGCCGTATTCAGGATCGACGGGAAGATGCGGCATGAATAATGCATCTGCATTGAAACCATAGGCCAATCCACTGTAACCCGCGGCGAGTTTATCCAGCGTTATTCGGTTTTGCCATGGCGGTGCCACGTTGCCTTCGGTAAATAATGATTCACCGTTGACCACATTGGTCGCCATGGTCAACGTGGGCAAACTCCATCCGCTTGAGGCATGCACATCAAACACACCGTCGTCAGGACGATAATGTTTCACCAGCTTATACATGGTCCACAAATATTTTCGTGTGGTGTTGATATCAATGGCTTGCGCATTGTTAGTCTGGGAACTGGCAAAGAGTCCATCGGCGGCAGCATCCGAATTCGGTGTTTCATTGAGAAACAACTGATTCGCGTTGGTGTGCGGATAGATTTGTCCATCCAGATAAACACCGGCGCACCCGGCACTCAACATCTTGTCTATCATCCAGAACGTTCGCTTCCAAACGCCGAACCCCTCGTTCATGGGGCCTTCGTAATGAATGATGCCGTAGCGATTCCAAAACGGATCCGGCGGCGTTCCCAATTTTTTGAAAGAGAACTCCCATTTGTAATCTTCATACGACGGATCACTATCAACGATGCCATGTGGCGAGTATGGCACCAGTTTCATGTTGAGCTTCTTACTCAATTCCATGGCTTGCTTCATTGCGGCTGGCCGCTTGGGTGCATCGCCATCCCCTTCGTTTTTATTCGACCAGTTAAAAACGATCGCGGTGTTGATCCCCTCTTTGGCATAGTATTCCGCTGTGGCTTGGGTCGGTCCGTCCGGGCCCGCGACCAATGCACGGGCCTGTGCATCGTAGGTCCAGTTGCTGGTTAAGTAGCCCGGTGACAGATAGCCCACCTGCGGATTGGTTGCACGCATCACCGTGGGGTCGTACTCGAGGTTATCCAAGTGTTGAGTCGTCGCGTCGGGGACGTAGTCGCCGGTTTGCTTGAGTGCAATGGGGGCTTTAGGTGCATTTGAAAAGCACCAGCCTGCGACAGACAACCGACCATGACCGCCGATTTCACGTTGGCTTTTGCGCACCCAATCCAGAGCAGGCCCCGACAGTGGTTCATCACACAGTTGCTCACCATTGAGATACAACTGCAGATTCGACCCGAACGCATAATTCATCGCCAGGCTGTACCACTGCCCCTTCTTAAATTCAACAGGCACTTCGGCCACTTGCTCATCAATGCGATTGGGTTTTCGATGCGTCACGCGAAGCGATTGGCTTTGTGCGATCCATTCAACTTTAAGCCAGCGCCCGCCCCAGCCGTTGGTCTGACGATACAACTGAATACGTTCAAGATCCGACGCCGATGGTTCCCAATCGACTCGAAATTTCATCTCGATGCATCCCTGGGCAACCACGTCCTGACGCGAGATCGGCATCATCACGATCGCCTGTTCTTTTTTCGGCGTGATCAGTTCTGCAAAACCATCGACGATCAGCATCCGATTGGCCGTGGCTGCTGTGTCCCACTTGGCGGGCCGAGGTCGTACCGGGGTCGGGATCACCCCGCAAGTAAATGCCAGCGGTTCGCGGATGACTCGGTCACTACTACCCACAAAATTTATCACCAATGCCGTGGTGTCTTTCTCGCGGATCAGCTCGATGGCTTTGTTCGGATCATCAGGCGACCAGTTCTGGTTGGTCTCCGAAAACCATTGAATACCTGCCGATTGATTACCGACCCAGAAGTAATGCACGAAGGGCCGCGTCATGCCCGAGTCAGGAACATTGCCATACGAAAACCATTTGTTCATGTCTCGACTGCGAAAGTAATCTTCGGCACCCGGCGAACTGCTATGCAGTGTGGCGACTTCTGATTTAACGGGAACGACCAGACGTAACTTGCTGATCTTTACCGGGCCGAACGAAGGAGCGATTTCATATCGCCATTCCATAAAACCGTCGAACTCGACGCGAGTCACAACAGATAAGTTGACATTTCGATCACGAGCCTGCGCGCGATACGTCACGCTGGCATCACTCCTGTCAATGATGTCCCATGAACGCAATTTAAATTTCAAGGGTTGACCGTTGACCTGGCCACGTAGAATCACCGGGCCGGCCAGTACAGGTATCCCTTGCGTAGTAATCTGATCGACGAATGGCGAACGCCCAAATGCAAACTCACGACCCCATACTTCGGCACTACTTACGCTGGCTACCACGGGCGAAAAAATATCAGGAATTTCAGGCAAATTCGGCAATTCATACGAGGCCCAAACCGGCTTGTCGGGTATGGAAAATTCCTGTCGTGCCAGGATGTCGCCACCGTTGGCCTGCTGTACCTCAAGCACGCAAGCGCCTTCGCCCCACGCCGAATAGTCAATCCATTTTTCGTAGGGCTTGCTCAACGATTTGATATCAACGGTATCTTTCCAGCGAACGCGACCCTCATGTAAAACAACGACATCAACCAGCCCAACATTGCGCCAAAATTCTTCGCTGGAACGGTTAAGCAATTCCAAGGTGACAAAGAAAGATTCGCGGGAAGGACTGGGATAAATCACAAAAGGCGATTTGCGTTGCCGTTCGCCATGAAAGGCATACGACAAATTTTCTGCCGTCACCGCGACCGTATAGTCACCGTCAAGTGGCAATGTCACTTCGTTGATAAAACGTCCGCTAGCCAACGTGTCTGATTTATCGCTTTGAGTCGTGCTTAGTTTCACGTTGACTGGTTTACGCGACTGGCCCGTGATGGTGAGCACAGAATTATCCGCACCAGCAACAATCGATTCGATTCGGGTCGGTTCACCACCCCATGTCATTTTGCCCGCACGTGTTTCAGCTTCATCGCTGGGTCGCAACGCATTCCAAACCGCAACCACCCCGCGTTGCGGAAAATTTCGTGAAATCTGTAGGCCCCACTGATCACCATCAACCGGCATCGGCATGTCACTGCTGTCCAGATTGATTTCTAATTCCGTGATGAAGCCTCGCTCAATACCGACTTCATATTCTGTGCCAATGTCAGAACATTCGGCCGTTGCATCAGCATTCCATGCCGAATCGCCATCGCGTGAATCGGCGATGGCACCGGTGTGATTGACGGCTATGCGGTACACATGATCGCCCGCGTTCAAAAGCAGTTCGATCGCATCACCCGAAAGCAAGTCGCCGTCACGCCTGGGCCAGGACGGGCCCACGGGTAAACTTGTCATGTTTCGTGTGACGTAAAGAATATACAGCTTGTTTTCAAACCGCGTGATGCGAAACGACCCATGGTATTGCCCCGCCGCCAGGTGCGATGTGTTGGGGTCTAATGAAACGATGCCGCCAGACGCGCCGGCCCATTCATCGTTGCCGATCGTTCCATCGATCACCGGAGGTTGCGAAACGTTAGGCACAGCCAACTGATTACTCGCGATGACCTGCGATGACATTGCCAACAACCCACTCCCCAAAACACACGCACACAAGAAGCACCGAATAATACAATTCATATGAAATATCCAACCGTTGGTCCATGCGGGACACCTGGAGTTTCTATCAATCTGTGCATGAGGCTGACGAGCTTTGAGATAGAAAGAAAATTTGATTACTGGCGATTCACATTGAATTGCTGTGACGATTGCGCCACAGCAATTCATGCAAACGTGCTTTGACTGCGAGATTTCGGAGTGCTGTTGGCAATTTCTTGCAACGACTTCTTACGACTACAACTTGGCGGCATGCCTCTTCATAAACGGCAGGCTGCATACCGCAAAGACATTAGGCCGAGGCCCGACGACGTACAATGGTCGCCATCAAACCGATGGCAAGCATGCTCGCGGTGACTGGCTCTGGAATGGTCGGGGTTGACACAATCAGGTTGTCATATTCGCCACGCATGTAGTAAGGTGATCCGCCGTTCTGAAATCCCAAGCCGGCACCCACACCGCTGGTCACACGCAAGGCACTGGTGTCCGAACCAGACACCGAGAAGACACCATACGTCAGGGTGAAGTCGACCGAGGTTGGCGTGTTGGTCAAAGCAATGGACAAGGTGTTCGGCCCAAGCGATTCCATCGCGGCATTGGCTCCGGTCGAAAAGATGATCTCCGATGATCCGCCCGACAGACGCGTAAGCGACAAACCCGCTTGGCCGGGTCCAGAGTTGTAATGCTTCAGGATATAACCATTGTCGATACCCGATTCGTCAAGCCTTGCGAGAATCGTCGAGTGGTTGGAGCCGTTGTTGACCAGAACTTCTGTGACCGCATAGGTCACGGTCTGCGAACCATCATCGACAAAGTTGTTTGCGGCAGTGGTTCGCAGCGTGCCGGAACCGCCGTTGTATTCATTGATCTTTGCAAGACCATCTGAATAGGAAACACCATTGTCTCCCCAGGTAATGGTTGACGCTTCGTCAAATCGAAGGTTTGCTGCCGCTGAATCATCAAAATCCTCTGAAAACAGCACCGCACCTTGTAATGCTTGGGCCGTCATCATGGTGGTCACCAACGCGATCATTGAAAACTTGTACATAGCCAATCTCCTTTAAAAAATCTTTGTCAATTCACACAGTTTTGAAATAGCAGCAATTGATACCTGTAAGCGAACGACCCGTGAGTCATACCTGGACGGGTTGCGATCGTTTATGCCGATGTGGTCCTCACGGGCCCCGTGCTTTTGCGAACGTTTAAGGTTGAATGAATATCGACATGTTTTGGATCACCCCAATCACTGGAGTCCAATCGACTAAACAACATGTCAACGGCCACCTCCGTCTGTTCCGCGGTGCGCTGATCGATGGATGTGAGTGGGACGACCCAACTCTCGCCGATCCAGGTGCTATCTGAACCGATGATGGAAATGTCCTCGGGAACGCGCACGCCGTGCAGACTTAATGTCTGGAACAGTCCCAACGCCATGTAGTCATTGGTGGCAATAATGGCTGTCGTTTCGGGAAACTGTTCCAGGATTTTTTCGGCTTCCAATCGCCCATCGACAATTTGATTGCCGGAAAATCGATAGAGGGCATTCTTGCCGACGGCGTATTCCAATCCGCACTCGTTCATAATCTTTTCGAAGGCACCGAATCGCGCTTCGGTATTGAAACTGTCCTCACTCCACGATCCTGCAAACACAATTTTTTTGTGTCCCAAAGAAACAAGATGCTTCACCGATGCTTCAATCCCCGATTCAATGGCCACGTTAATACCATCGATTCGCAGCTCACCAATATCGCGTGGCAGCCCAATGGAAACACACGGTATGCCGCTTTCCCAAAACTCATCGAGCAAACCACGAATCGAATCAAACCTGGAAGGCACGGTAATCACGCCGTCGCATCGCTTGCCCAACATCTGTTCTAAACATGCGATTTCGCGCTTGTGGTCCAAGGCATAGTCAACACAAAAAACTTCGTACCCGCGACGAAGACAAGCGTTCTGGAGCGAGCGCAACAGCTCGACATAAAAAGGATTGATCAAGTCAGGCACCACGATGCCGATCACATTGGTTTTTCCCGACTTCAAGGCCCGGCCAAAATGATGCGGGCGATATCCCATGCGTTCGGCAATGCGCAGGACCCGGCTGCGCGTCTTGATACTGACGCGTGGACTGGATCGCAAAGCTCTCGACACGGTCCCGTGCGTCAGATTGGCTTCTTTGGCGATGTCAACGATTGTGACGGACATTCACGAATCCTCGCAGGCAAAAATCACACAAAAACCGGAAAAATTCACACGTGAGTATTTTTAGCAAAAATATTACTTTAACCTAGGATTCACACGTGTGAATGGTATTATACGCTCACCTGAAAATCAGTCAAGTAAAATCTCCGTGACCTTTCCATTAATAACGCGTGACCCCACCACCACTAACTACACCCCCCACCCACGCCCACCACACACAACCACAAGACCCCCCGCAATTGCTCACCAATCGATCAAACAAAACCGGCTTCAACAAAAAGCCCAGCGAGCAGGACACCGCCCTTTGCGAAAGACAATGCCTACCTCACCGGCACCCGACCATCACCAAGTCGACTCATCCGACAACAGCCACCGCCCGCCTCCCTTGACTTGACCTATCTATATAGATCCCCCCCACACACACACCAATACACACCGCCCTCCTGACTCCCGACACGCTCCACCATCATTAACTTTTCACCCCCCCACCACCCACCCACCACCAATCCATTTCATTCCTCGCCATCCCGCTGCACGTAACGACAGAGATCAACACCAACCATGATCACATCAGGCGAACATCAACACAGAAGCTGCTACGTCAATTTCGCAGGCCATCTGCTCAACAGCTTTAGCCCGAACATGCTGCATCCTCAATTGCCAAACAGTTGGCTACATGCCGATTGGATGTCGTTTATCGACATGATCAAAGACTTTGGTTTTAACGTGTATGAATTCTGGCTGGTTCCGCGATTGTTTTGTCGAAGCGGACTCGACTCTGATTTTGGCAAACGATTCACGTCGCAGATGCAAGATATCATTGACTACGCCGCTGACCAAGGCATGGCCACGAAAATGTTTTGTAGCCTGGCCACCGTTGGCGCAGACTGGCGCACGTATTGCCCAAACGTCACCGACGAGTGGGACGAATGTTTGTTCCTGTGGGACCAATGGACGAAACGGCTCCATCGCCTGGGCATGATTGGAATTTTTCCCGGCGACCCGGGTGCCTGTTCACGAAATGGATGTACGCCAGAAACGTTTATCGATAAGGCTGTCGAAGTATCTGACATCATCAAGAAGAACCAACCCGATGCGCAGATTGAATTGAACACATGGGGCAATCCGTTTTTCGGCTGGGGATGCATTGAGGGCCCCGATGGTTGGCAGGGAGAATTTGTACAAGACTACCAACACACTGCCTGGACATTTAGCCGACCACGCGCGGATCGCGCGATGACGCATCTGCTTAAACGTCTCAAGCATTTCCCGGAATATACCGCGGTGGCCATCAACCTTGCTTTTAATCCTGACGCGGATCCCAAGCATGGCGACGGCGAGCAAAGCGCTCAGTCATGGGCCCGAGAGATTGCCAAAACGAATCCAATACTCACATGGGATTTCAGCTTGACTGAAGGGGAAAACGCCATCATTCCTCACTACCGTTTCGAACGTTTGTTCAGCCAAAGAAAACGCGAACGTGAAGCCGCTCCCTATCAAGGCGGGATGTGTTACACCATGACGCCAATGCTCAACCAATTGTCGCTGTATCAGGCGGCCCAGTCTTTTATCGATCCTGATGCGGATCATCGCGAAGTGACCCGCCGTTTTTATTCGAAATATTTCGGCTACAAGGAACGCGAGCTACTCGACATTCTTCCGCTGTTCGAAATTGTTCCGGACTGGGGGAACGGCGTTAAAATTGATATTGCCAAGTCGGAATATCGACGCTTGATGTTGCGTGGCTCGGAGATCGTCCGGGAGATCAAGCGCGATAACGCCAACGATAACGAGGCTCCGTTTCACCCTGCGCCCAAAACGTACTTGAACGATTTGATGTTCTTCTTCGATTTGTTTGCATGCTTGAGCGATGAACAACCCGACTTCGCCTACTGTCGCCAAACCTATTGGAACAAGGTCTATGAAATTTACAACGACTTGCCCACGCACGTTGACCCCAGACCCACGCTTGCGACGAATAACTTGATCCGTGTTTTTGATGACTCTTCGAACGATAGCGCCAAGTCTCCGATGCCTGGCCGATGGATTTAAGACGGGTTTCCGACTCGAGTAGTAATAGATAAACCCCAGCACTGGCCAGCAACCTCTCACCGATGAATCATTCAAACCAAAGGTTTTTCCCGTGAAAATCAACTCCGACTGGCATATGCATTCAAACAATTCCTGCGATGAAGCGTGCGCCAAGATCGCCGACATTGTTCGTGAAGCGGATGAATTGGGCATCGAAAATTTCGGCATCACCGATCACCTTCACGTGCCGCATAATCTGCCGGATCTGGTGGCGTCACGCAAAGAATTCCTGGTCTGCAACGCGTCATCCAATTTTCATTTCGGCGTCGAAGCGAGCTGTGTCTCTCGCTGGGAAATCGACGAGCTCGCCAAGGGAAACTATACCGGCGATCCCACCTATGGCATTCGCGAAGGCGGCCCACCTGAGGGCCCCTTGGCCATCGGCATCACCGAACGGGATATTGTTGCACTTGGTATTGAATACATCGTCGGCGGCACCCATTGGCCCATCTATGTGCCGATCGAAAGAATGCCTGTTATCAAAAACTATCATCAACAAAACATGTTTTTTGCCACGCATCCATGGGTAGATATTGTCGCGCACCCGTGGTGGTGGATGATGCATTGGGCCGACGCCGATGGTAAGCATCTGGCGGAGCCCTGGTTTGATGATTTCAAGGTCATCCCCCAATCCATGCATGACGAATTTGCTGCCGCCGCCATGGAATACGGCAAGCTGGTGGAGATCAATCTGTGTGCCATGCTGTTTAATTGGCGGTTTAGCGATCGTTTTAAGCAACAGTATTTGGAATACTTCGCTGCACTCAAAGCCAAAGGCGTGAAACTTTCAATCGGGTCTGATCTACACGCTGCTCATTACCACGAGATTGATTTCGCGTCGGCCGAAACAATGCTTGACCGGGTTGGCATCACCGAAGCCGACTTGCATGCCCCGGATTTTTCACGCGATATCCTCAAGCGCCGCAGCCGTACCAGTAGCTAGTAGCTGTTAGAGCAGTTGGCGTGGTTAAACTTCACGTTTTGGCGCTTTGGCCGGTAGACTTAAGCCCGCCGGCCTGTGGGCCGTGGAGAATCGCACCGCAGAGACGCGCGTTAACAAACACTGTTCCAAGTCATGTTCCAGCAATGAGCGCATGCAACAGACACGCGCGATTTGATGTTGCAAGAATCCCGAGACCGCGCGCGCTACGTTTCACGCGGGCCAATGCAAACGGATAAGTTACGAGCGCGTGGGGGACGCGGGGATTGTGGAGGGCGCGGGATATTCCTGACAGAGCACATATCGGGGCGGTTCATCTTCGTCGATCTGCGGGAATCGGCACATGGGTTCCATGAAAAAATTGTCGCGGTGGTCGTCGCACACCGTCGACACTTCACCGCTGACGGTGTAGCCCATGCCATCGACATTAAACCCAGTGCCGGGTTCGCCCCAGAATTGATGGATCGTGCGCGGCGGGATGCACAGACTTTCGCCGGGTTGCAATCGAATTTCTTCACCCGCAGCGACGCGCACGCTTTGGCCATTGATCTGCACAGTCAGGGGATCATTGCTGAGCGTATCGTCGTCATTGGCCGCGTGCATCACCGCGATCAGGTTCCCGCCGAAGCGGTTGATCAGGTCTTCTCTTTTGCTGCGATGAAAATGCGCCGGAGCGCGTTGGCCCTCCGGATCAAGGATCAACTTCTCGGCGTACGGCTTGCAATAACGTTCGTCACCAGTCACGCCGTTGCGCAGGGTAAACAGCGTGCGGCCGAAGCGATGAAAATCACCACTGCCAAAATCGGTGACATCCCAACCCAACATGCACCGACGGATTTCGTCCACCTCCGGCCCTTTCTCGGCCCACTGTTCGGGCGACCAATGCGCGTACGGCGGCAACGCAATGCCAAAATGATCCAGCACCGTGAGAGCACGATCGATGCTGCTGTTGATGAGTGATCGGGTCAAGTTCATGAAAACTCCTGGCTGTACTTGTGTGTGGTTGGCTGTTGCTGGTTGTGGCTGGTTGTTGCTGGTTGTTGCAAGCGGGGACAATTGGCACGACCGCAAGCGGAAAGCGCGAAGCGGGCGAGTTGTGGCGCATGCTGAATCACGGTGCCCGTTGAATCAAAAGCGGGCTTTGACCAGCCATAATGATATATCAAAATATGCGGTCACGGTCCAGCCCATGTCTCGATTGGGTCGTACAAAACCCGCTCCGCATAATGACTGAACAACGACAGATCGCCAAAACCCCTGAAAAATTCCACGCAAACCACTTTAAATCATGTGCTTACGACAATCTATCCAAAACCACCCCCCCAATGACGCGAGACGCTCGCCAGGACAGCCAGATGACAAGCCCTGAAGCCAAGCCACTGGCAAGGTCACGACCGGACTGATAATATATCATTATGGACCATCTCCGCCTCCCCAAAACCGACCCCGATCTGGCGACTGACCCCGGCCCTGGCGACACGCTCACCAGTCGCACCTACACCGCACTGCGCGAAGAAATCACCCGCGGCAAACTCGCGCCCGGGACCAAGCTGGTCAGGCGAAAACTGAGTCGACGCCTAGGTGTCAGCACGATTCCCGTCATGGAAGCCCTGCATCGGCTCGAACGCGACGGACTTGTCGAGCACCAGACTTACAGCGGCACCCGCGTGCGCACCATGACGGTTCAGGCCATTCGTGACGACAACGATTTACGCGAGGCCCTTGAATCACAAATCGCTCGGCTATGCGCCCAACGATGCCAAAGCGATGACTTCAATCGGCTTTACTACCTCGCCGGTCGAATCGATGGCATGATGGCAAGTTCAACATCGTCGTCATCCGCACAGTCATCCGCAAATTCACCCGCGCAGCCCCCCGCGCAAACGCCAGAACATTTGCCAGAACATTCGTCGGAGCAATCGTCGGAATGGATGCAAATGCATATGGACTTTCACCTCGCATTGGCGCGCTGCTCGGGCTGCGCGCCGTTGATCGAGGAACTCGAAAAACTCTGGGTGCGAGAGATGATGCTGTTCTGTTGGCACAGCGCCTGCTTCCAGCCGGTTCCTGCCGATTGGCATCACGCATTGGTTGTTGCGATTGCCAGTGGCGACCCCGCTCGAGCCGACGCCAAATCCCGCGAGCACACGCGCTACGGCACAGAAGAATTCCTGTCACATCTCCATCAAATCGACGCGCCCCCACACACAGCCGAAGCGCAAAACTAAATGCCACCAGGTCCGCGTGATCAAACATCATTAAGCATCATGACATCACGCATCTATCGCAACTGGCTTTAATATTCTCTACGGCCACCCGGACTGGCCGGTTAACACGATTGCGCGTTTTTTTTACCAATACCCCGCCAGCCGAAGACTATGCGCCGCTTAGCGGATTGGCCCGCGTACTCAAGGGCGAATTACCGTGCCACGCACTCAATCACCCGGCCTAGCCTCAAGGCAATAACGATGTTACACCAACATAGCTTGTGCTATTAGAGCGTTTAACGGGAGCAGCGCAACCGCCCGTGGGTGCATGTACCCATGGAAAAACACGGGACGCTGCGCGTCGCCCGCTAAACATGGAATTCGAACGCGCTAATCCTGAGATCCGGCTGTTTTACTCTCACTGATGAGTTGGCCGATCTTCTCGCGCAACTGGGTATAGGTGGTGGCATTGACGTTGTAATAGTCAAACTTCAAGATGCGGGTTTGCGAATCGTCAATGAGTTGCCGCATCTGCAACAGCAATTCTTCGAGCGGGATGGTGCCTTGCGCATCCGGTTGCATACGGCTTGCTAACGTGGTGGCTCGACGCAGATATTCATAATCCTCGACGGCTTCGCGGAATGAGGCCATGCGTATGGAACTTACAAATAAGGTTTGCGCGCGCGATGAATCGAGCGGCTCCCACTGTGGCCAGGGATAAACCCACGTGCCTAACCCCGTCGTGTCGAATCGCGCACTGGTCACAAATGTGTTGGCAGGATATCCGGCGTTGGCTGGTAAGTGGGTGTAGGTGTTTGTTTCGACGAGCATGTCGGGCTTACGCCAGATCGCCCAATTGACGTAGCCGGTCTCGCCGTGATGCCAGAATCGAGCGCCGAGCGCACGGGTGAATGCCAACGGCGTGGTGGGCAAGCCGGCACTGTTGTAAACGCCCCACCACTTTTTATTGGATGAGCGCAAGCGATCGAGATGTTCGTTGGATATACGGCCGACAAATGTATCGACCGAATCCAGGTACGCGGGATAACGATGTTCCGCATTTGAAATGACCAGGGTGTTGAGTCGCGGATCAGTCTGCTCAACCGTTGCGATAGTTTGCTCGGCCACATCGCGGACTTCATCGCTTTTGTCTTCATCGGTGATGTAGAGGTAGGCATGCTCAAGCCAACCGCGCTCATACAAATGTTTTGCGATACCCGCGGCATATGCCTTGACCATGCGTTGGCCCTCGGGTGTGGCGCGGGACAGGGTGTGGTCGGGGTAAGCTTGTTCCCAATCGGCGGTCCATGCTTTATTCAAATCTTTCG
>JAUHYI010000006.1 GCA_030426385.1 Phycisphaerae bacterium | reverse complement strand
GGATTTCGAAGCGCTGCTCAACGATCTGACGGAGTATCTCAACAGCAACGAGTATGTGCGATCGTTTATGGATGACAGCATTCGGCGGGCAGAGGCGCTGGTTGATGAAATGCGCACGCTGGATAGTCATGTGGCAATGGATCGGTTGGCAAGCGAGCGTGATCGATTGCGCCAGGAGTTAGACCGGGCCCGCGCGGGCGAAGAAGCGCTGCGCCGTTTGTCCGGGGTGAATTGGTTGCCGACGATGCAGCCCCTGCGTGATTCGCTGGTGGGAACGATGCGCGATTGTGTCAACACGAGTGATGACCAGGCCCCCGGCGAAATGGCAACAAAAATCGAGCAATGGTTCGACACGGATTCGGGAATCCACACGCTGGAACGTGATGAATTGACACCGGTGCTGACTGAAACACGTCGGCAATGGTTGGGCGAGATGGATCGGGAAATGGACCGGTCCTTGCGGGATGCCGGGCCAAGCGCGTGGCTGTCATCGCAACGGCGCAGTGATTTTTCGGCGACGGGTCTGGATGCGACGGCATTGGCCCGTGACGCGATGAACCGTATTGATACGCAGTCATCCATGTCGGGCGACCGAAAAATTATTGATGTCGAGCGTTTGCCAATTCATCGAACGTTCTGGGATTTCCTGCTGTTCCGAACACGCAGGCGATTGCGACGGCAGTTGTTTGGTCAACCGGGACAAACCGATTTGGGAATCACGCCTGAGGTTAAACAGAAACGATTGGGTGACGATGCGAAGCAGGCTATGCTGGAACATTCGCGGGCGGCTTATGAATTGTTGCGAGCCGACGCGTTGGAACGGTTGCCGCGTTATGGTTTTGAAAAGTTTGCCGAGGCGTTTGAGAAACTGGTTGACGAACGGCTCAACGAACGCCGACTGGCTCTGACAGAAAGCACCGAAGAACTGCACGCACGCCTGGGCAAAATTGATGCGGTGATCAGTACGATCAAAACGCTATGCCAAACCGGTCGGCCTGTGATCGATTCCCTGGGTGCGGTGCGTGGGCAGTTTTGCCAACACCCGATTAACACAGAATCGGGTGAGGAATAGTCCCCTGGGTTTTATATCCTTCACACGAAAACGCGCGCGGTCTAAATTATCCCTTCACACAAACTCCGGGTACTCATCGGGCGCTAACAGGCATCTCGGCGCGAGGATTTATCGTGATTCGTATGACAGGATTGTTATGTCGTGTAATCGGCATTGATGCGGATGTATTCACGAGTCAAATCGCAGCCGAGCCAATCGGCCTGGGCTTGGCCTACGCCTAAATCGATGATGATGTCGATGTGGTGGTCTTGCATAATTTTTGCAAGTTGTGCTAGTTTTTTCGGCTGATGCCCGATCGGTTCGCCATCACGGACCAATTGGATTTTATCGATGGCGACGGATAATTTTTTAAGCACCATCCGTGCGCCGCTGCGCCCGGTTGCGGCTACGATGCGACCCCAATTCGGATCACAGCCGTGGATGGCCGTTTTTACCAGGGGACTGCCCACAACGGATTTACCGACGCGGTCAGCATCGCGTACCGATTTTGCGCCGCGCACCTGCACACGAAATGTTTTGGTCGCACCCTCGCCGTCACGAATAACCTGATAGGTCAGATCCGCGCACAATGCGGTGAGTGCCTCGATGAATTGGTCTTCCGATTTTCCCGGCCGATTGATGGCGCGATTGTTAGCTGCGCCACTGGCCATGATGAGCACGCTGTCGCTGGTGCTGGTGTCCTCGTCCACGCTGGAACGGTTGAATGTGTTGGCGACTGCTTGTCGCAGTGCATGTTGCAAACGCGTGGATGTGATGGCGGCATCGGTGGTGATGAAGGCGAGCATGGTGGCCATGTTGGGGGCGATCATGCCGCTGCCCTTGGCCATGCCCGCGATCCGGATTTTTTTCCCGGCGATGGTGGTCTGAACGGTCGCTGTTTTTTCAATCAGGTCGGTGGTCAGAATCGCACGAGCCGCATCGTGGTCCGCTTGTTTCGACGCGGTGAGCTTCGACGATAAATCCGCAATGCCGTGGGTGATTTTATCGATCGGCAAGGGCCGGCCGATGATGCCCGTGGAACAGACGAGCACGTCCTGTCGTTTACACGTCAGCGCTGACGCCGCGGCATCACACATGGCAACCGCGTCTCGCAATCCAGGTTCACCAGTACAGACGTTGGCATTGCCACTGTTGCAGACGATGGCCTGTGCGGTGCCGTTACGGATGTGGCGTTTACTGATGGTGACCGGTGCGCCAGGTGCCTGATTGCGTGTGAACACGCCAGCGGTCGGGTAGGGCTTGTCCGCGACGATCAACATCAGGTCGGGCTTGCCTGAGGGTTTGATGCCACAGGTCCCGCCGACGGCACGAAACCCACGGATGGCCGTGATGTGGCGGGCGGGTAACTTGGGTGTTTTTCGAGGTGTCATCATCGCGTATTTCTAACTCAGTTTGAAACAATATCGTTTTCTATCGGCCGAGCGTTCGGCGTATCACAGGGCAGGCGGTTGGTGTATCATGTATCGGTCTGGGTTACAAACGATAACCCATTTTTCTAGTTCGACCCAACTGGTTCACCACAGATTTAGGAGCTATGCTGCCATGCCCGTTGCCACCCCCCAACAATATCGCGATATGCTTGAAACCGCCTATCAGGGCCGATTCGCCTATCCCGCGATCAATGTCACCAGCATGATTACTGCCAACGCGGCACTCAAGGGGTTTGCTGATAAAAAATGTGACGGCATCATTCAAGTCTCCACCGGCGGCGGGAAGTTCGCCTCCGGCCTTGGTGTGGGCGACATGGTCATCGGCGCGATTTCCATTGCTGAGCATATCCATCGCATCGCTGAAAAATATGACATCGTCGTGGCCATTCATACCGACCACTGCCCGCCGGACCAGGTCGAAACGTTTATGGTTCCGCTGATCGAAGAAAGCGAACGTCGCGTCGCTGAGGGCAAACTACCGCTGTACAACAGCCACATGCTCGACGCCTCAGGCTTGCCGTTGAAAGACAATCTGGATCTGTCCGTGCCGATCTACGAACGCATGGCCAAGCTGGGCATGATCATTGAAATCGAAGCCGGTGTTGTCGGCGGCGAAGAAGACGGCGCAGCCGGTACCGAAGACACGCCTGCGGACAAACTGTACACCACGCCAGAAGACATGGTCGAGGTATATCGTCGCATGAAAGATGTGGATGGGACCTACATGTTTGCCGCCACATTCGGCAACGTGCACGGCGCGTACAAGCCCGGTGCAGTTAAACTGACGCCGAAAATTCTCAAAGAAGGTCAGGACGCGATCAAGAAAGAATTCGGCGATGATGCCAAGTTCTATCTGGTGTTCCACGGTGGCTCGGGTTCAGAGAAGCATGAGATTCACGAAACCCTGGACTATGGCGTGGTCAAGATGAACGTCGACACCGATTGCCAGTACACGTTCACGCGACCGATCGTGGATCACATGATGACCAACTACTCGGGCGTGCTGAAAATCGACGGCGAAGTGGGCAACAAGAAAGTCTACGATCCACGCGTGTACCTGAAAAAAGCCGAGCAAGGCATGGCCGACCGCGTGGGCGAAGCCTGCGACGACCTGCGTTGCGTGGGCAAGAGTGTTGGCAAGACGGCCGTCGGCGTGTGAGATAAAAATGTTGCGGCGACAGCGTGCAGGGCGAATTGGTAAGTTGATCATTCGTCGGCGCTATGTGCCGTGGGTTTATTATATTGTCGCCTTCTATATGACTTGGTTTTGCGCGTATTCAATTTTGCCGGTAATACCTTTTTCTGCGCAAGCAAAGATATTGCTACCCCATTGGATGAATTATGTGGGTTTGTTCGGAATCATTATTGCCATCAGTTTGATAAGTTGGTTATTCATCCAAGGTAGTACAGGTATTATTCGCAACAAACAAATCAAACAGCGCTATCAGCGAATCAAGCAATAATTGCAATTATTGTGACCGATAACAGCCCTGCATTTCGATGCGGGGCTGTTTTTCGCGCGTGGTTCGGTCGATAACACCTACGTATGGATGTCTATAAACGCAGGTTAATTGCAGAGCGGATTTTCACCGGCATTGTGCTGGTGGTGATCGTATCGATCTATTTCATGGTGGGCCCGCCCGGTTGGCGTTATCGCGAACAGCCACCCAAGCTATCGGAGCGTGCCTATGATCAACACATCTCCAGCCAGGGCATGATGCCGATCAGTGAGCCGCGTCATGATGCCGATGAGCATGCGGTTTATTATTTGCAATCTATTCACGACATGTCCTACATGCTCCGCCACGTTGAAAATTATGATGACGCGGTGCAGGTCGAGCCGGATTTCAAAAATGCGGTGGCGGAAATGAATCTCGTCGCCAAGGAATTTGCCGAGGAAGATGACATCGACAAACGCTCGGCCACCTTGCGGTATGCCCCCAACATGCGCGAAGCCGAACACGATCTAAAAATTGAAATGAATCATTTGCAGCGTCACCCGCGTGCGGCAGAATTGTTAGCTCCGATCATCAACGAACGCCCGCCGTTGAATTTGCCGGAAAAATAATCCCCGCCCATGGGGTTGACCAGGCTTGTATTCGGCCAATGTAAAAACGTCTACAACAGCGAGTAACTACAACGCGGGGGAATAGCGGGTTTCGGCCTCGCCCACCTGTTTGCAGAACGATTCGATCAGAGTGGCATCCTTAACGCCACGCGACGATTCGACGCCACTGGAAACGTCTACTGCGTAGGGATTCACCCGCTCGATCGCTCGGCCGACGTTGTCCGGGTTCAAACCACCTGCCAGAATGGTCGGCGGTAAACCAGCCAACAGTCCAGCATGTTGTACTGATGCCAGCGCATCCCAATCAAACGGCCGACCGGTGCCGCCGCGCGGTGCCAGACGTTCGGAATCGGCATCCTTGTTTGTCGTTTTATTCAATGCGATTGGTGAATTGCTCGCACCAATATCATCACCACCGTTCGTCTGCGAACTTGCCGGGGAAAGTGTGGGTGGGGGAGTATCGAACAGGATGCCGGTGAGATTTTCGCATGAGCCGCGCCAAGGCCGCAATGCCGCGGATACCGAACGGGCATCAAACGCCATCGCCTTGATCACACGCAACGGCCACAACGCCGCGGCATCCTCGGGCGTTTCCTCGCCATGCAATTGCACGGTGCCAATGCCCAGTTCATGGCAGGTCGATCGAATCTGCTCCGCGTCTGCGTTGACGAATAACGCGATCGGCTGCACAAACGCAGGCAACACCGCCACGATCGCTTTGGCGTCAGCGACGCTCACCTGTCGCGGCGAACCTTCCGCAAATACCAAGCCCACAGCATCGGCGCCCATCTGCGCAGCCACCCAGGCCGTATCCGGCTCGCGAATGCCACAGATTTTGATGCGTGTGCGTTTCACTGATTGAATTGTAGACGCAAGGGTAGGATCGATGCCAGTGGGGGCGATTTAATTTTTAACGATGGCCTGACACGGGTTAGTCGGAGCGGGGCTGAGGTGGTGGGGGTGTGGTGGGGCTAAGGTGGGGGGGGCGAGATTACTGATGGTGTACCTTTTCGAGACGTGCGTATTGCAGGATCAACGTCTTGACGCCGGACGTGGGGAATTCCACCCGCGCTCGGGTATGCATGCCCACTCGACCCAGGCTCACGACTCGGCCCATACCGAAATCCGGATGTCGCACCAGGGTGCCCGGCGCGAACTGTCGCGCTTCTTGCTCGGCTTCGTCCGCATACGGATCGTCATCTCCCATATCTTCATCCGCGCCGTAATCACCGCGACCGGATTGGCCCCAGCCCCCCGTGCTGTGCTCTTCGGTTTCATCGATCGCTTCAATCGCGTCGTGTGGCAATTCACGCAAAAACGAACTGCCCATCGCCGGTGTCTTCTGACCAAATATCGTGCGGTAACGCGCGTTGGTCATCAGTAGATGGCGACGGGCTCGGGTCATCCCGACAAAACACAGTCGCCGTTCTTCTTCCTTTTCGCTCGGATCGTCACGAGCCCGTTCGTGCGGCAGCAGGCCTTCCTCAACCGCCAACATCGCCACGACGGGAAATTCCAAACCCTTGGCCGCGTGCAACGTCATCAATGTCACCGTGCCCTGATCATCATCGACAGCATCCGCGTCACTGATCAACGCCACCCGCTCCAGAAACAGACTCAGCCGAACATCCAGTCGCGTCAGATCGCCACTGATGCCATCGGTGATCGGATCAAACGGATTGGTGGGGTCATCCAGAATCGCTTCGCTGGCAGAATCATTGTCGGCATCGATTGACTCGCGAGCCTCATTGTCTTGCTCGATCTCAAGATCGTCCTCAATCGCACCCGCTTCGTCCAGCTCCAATTCCATCTCAGCCAATTCAGTTTCAAACTGTTGCACGCCACTGATCAATTCGCCCAGGTTCAAAATGCGATCGTCGTCGGCATCGGATTTGTCGTTGCGGTAGTAATCTTCCAACCCGCTTTCGCGCAACACCTGTTCGACGAAATAGCGCAGCGTGATTTCTTCGCCATCGCCACTGGCAATGGTGTCACACCAACCGCGCATCAATTTTCCAAACCGGGCGATACTGTTAACCGCGCGATTGTTCAGTGCGGTCACCTGTTCGGGCCGTTCGAGAATCTGGTTCAAGGTCATCTGATGGGCCACCGCGTGAGCACGCATGGTTTTCACCGAAGCCGCACTGATGCCACGGGCAGGGGTATTGATGATACGCAGCAGGGCGACTTCATCCGTTGGGTTGGCAATCGCTCGTAAAAACGCGATCGCATCTTTGATTTCCTTGCGATCATAAAATGCTGTGCCGCGGGCAATCTGATAGGGAATCGCGGCGGTGCGCAGTGCATCTTCAATCACGCGTGACAGCGAATTGACCCGGTAAAAAATCGCCATGCCCGACCACGCGATGCCTTGTTGCACATGCAGGTCACGCAAGTGATCGACCAGCCATCGTGCTTCATGCTGTTCATCGCGACAGGTGACCACACGCACCGGGTCGCCGATTTCGTTATCCGTCCACAGGGATTTGTTTTTGCGTTGGGCGTTGTTGGATATCAATGCGTCCGCCGCAGCCAGAATGGTTTTGGTCGAACGGTAATTCTGTTCCAACCGCACCGTATTCGCATTGGGATAGTGCGTTTCAAATTCCAGAATGTTTTTGATATTCGCTCCGCGCCAGCCATAAATCGACTGATCCGGATCGCCTGTCACGCACAGGTTTTTATGTTCACTGGCCAAGGCATTGGCCAAGGTGAACTGCGCGTGATTGGTATCCTGATATTCGTCAATCATCAGATACTGAAACCGTGCCCGCAATTCGTCGAGCACATCCGGATGGTTTTTCAACAGGCTCACGCAATTGAGCAGCAGGTCATCAAAATCCTGCGCGTTATTTTTTTGCAAAATCGCTTCGTATTTTTTATAGACCTGCGCGATTTTTTTTGAATAAAAATCATGCGACAAACCCGCGAATGCCTCGGGGCCGAGCAATTCATTTTTCGCATTCGATATCGCGGCCAACACCTTGCTCGGCGGGAAATTGCCGGTCGACATATCCAACGCCTCGAGCGCCTGTTTCACCGCACGCTGCTGGTCGGCGGTATCGTAAATCGAATAGTTGGCCGTCAATCCCAGGCGGTCGGCATACATGCGGCATAGTCGGGCGCACAAGCTGTGAAACGTACACACGGTCAGCGCCCGGGCTTGACGTGGGGTCAGCAATTCAGCGACCCGTTCGCGCATTTCACCGGCGGCTTTATTCGTAAACGTGATGGCCAACACATGCCACGGCGCGATGCCCACCCGTCGCACGAGATAGGCGATTCGCCGTGTTATCGTCCGCGTTTTTCCTGAGCCAGGCCCCGCGACCACCAGCAACGGCCCATCGACATGCGTGACCGCCTCAACTTGTGGGTCGGTCAGATCATCCAACAATGGGTCAGGCCCACGGTCTTGATTCAGGGGCGGGTCGGGTTCGCGCGGTTGCGATTGTTCGGTGAATAATTCGGGAATTTCCATCACTATGGCAGTCTAACAGATTCGCCTGTTTTTCATTTCAGGCGGGCAGGGCGTGGTCCAGCCCAAGGTGAAAATTCGCAAAACGCGGGACCCAACCGGTGCGTTGACGGGTGATCGTGGGATCAAGTGATTTCGACGTCGTGCGTCGCAGGCGCGCTGCGGTCGCCATGCCAAACTGCATGGTGGCTGATGCGTCATCCAACACCGCCGGGCGTGGAACGCCTAACCGATCAGCCAAAGCGTTGTAGTAGGCCAGCCGTGGCACGGGATGGCCATCGCATCCGAGTTCGATGCGTCCGGGTTGCGATGCCCGCATCACCGCCAGCAACAGATCGACCGCGTCATCCACATGCAACAGGTTCAACATCGCTTGCGGATCGCCAACCAAGGGCGCGCCGTCCTGCACTGCTTTCAAACCAACGACCCGGCCCGGCCCATACAATCCTGCCAGGCGCACCACGTGATGCGAATCGCGCGCTTCCAACCACGTTTGTTCCCCATGCAATAACAGGCGACCACGTTCATCCGCCGGCTCGGCGATCGTCTCGGCATCGACGCGTTGTCCGTCACGCTGACCATACACCGCACTCGATGACGTCAAGACACCACGCCGAACATTGGCCGTTCGCAATGCTTTCAACAAGCAGGGCAAGCCTTCGCCGATGACCTGCTCGGGCGAACTCGCAGGATTCGGTCGGCCCGGCGGGACCAGGTAATACACATCCAGCGATTCGCATGCGAGTATCGGTTGCAACGAGGCCAGTGTTAAGGGTTGGGTCACATCGGCGAGCAAAGGATGCACGCCGATTTTCGCCAGCATTGCACCGTGTTTTTGCGATCGTGTGGTGCCATAGACGACTGTTCCCAATTCAATCAAACGTGCTGCCAGCCGTTGCCCGACGTAACCACAGCCGACGATTAAAGCGGTTTGGGCGGCCAGGGTGGTTCGGTCAGTCTGGTTGGTATCGTGCGACATCATGACCATCACTAGCGCATGGCGGCGGGGCGTCGTGCGCGTAATTTCAGTTCCGGATGATTGATGCCCACGATATGGCCGGGTGGTACGCTTGAGGTGATAAACACCGAACCGTTGACCACGCACTTGGCACCGATGACCGTTTCGCCGCCGAGGATGGTTGCCCCGGGATAGATGGTGACGTCATCCTCGATGGTAGGGTGGCGTCGTCGACCGCGCCAGCGTTCGCCGTCTTTGGGTGCCAGCGCGCCGAGGGTGACGCCCTGGTAAATTTGCACGCGGTCGCCGATGACGGATGTTTCTCCCACGACCACGCCGGTGCCATGATCGATGAAAAACGAATCGCCGATGGTCGCGCCGGGATGGATGTCGACACCGGTTTCATTGTGCGCGTATTCGCTCATGATGCGCGGCAACAAGGGTACTTCCATTTTGTAGAGTTCATGAGCCACGCGATGAATAAAAATCGCGTCCAGGCCGGGATAGCAGAAGACGGTTTCATCGGTGTTGTGCGCCGCCGGGTCACCTTGAAATGCCGCACGCACATCGGTTCCCAGTTTCCTGCGAATTTCGGGAATCAGTTCAAGCAGCTTTATCGTGACTTCGGTGGATCGACGATTGCAGATCGGTGAATCGCTGTCGTCACTGCTACCACTGCCTTTGTTGTTATCGTTATTGTTATCGCCGTCGTTTTTATCGCTCGCGTTGCCCCTGGTTTGCTGTTCGTAATTGATCGACTGATGGACCTGGTCATACAACAGGTCACGAATCTGAACCAACAACGTGTTCACATGCGCGTTGACGTTTTCAGTGGTCAGACGTTGGTCATCGAAAAATCCGGGAAAGATCAATCGCCGTAACAATTCGATCAGCTCGATTGTTTTAGCTCGGCTGGGCAAAAAACACGCACCCAGGTGATGCGTGCGATTGTCAGCGAGATAGCTCTCGACGATACGTTGTGTCAGATCGTCGGGCAATGGGGGAAGATCGTTGGCCTGGTCATTGGACATAGGGACCATTATAGCCCCGGCCCACGCCTATGCCCTGTCCTCCTCAGGCAAAATGCTGGCGAACCATTCGCAGGGCTATGGGTGATACCCATCCGATTTGGAACTCGCGCGTTAACCGCCGCCTTTATGGCGGTGCGTCACTGTCAATAAATCCTTGCCTCTCACGCCACCCCCAGCCCACGCCCCCGGCCCACGCCACCCCGGCCCCACACACACGCCGCCCAAGGGCGGCGGCTAACGGGGAATCATATCCATCCCGTTAAAAAATCGCACGGCCTCAATTTTCCCTTCACACAAACTCCCGGTATTCACCGGGAGCGAACAAAAATCCACGCGCGAGTATTTACCGTACATGCTTAAAATTATGGAAGCCGTATGGCGTGGCGATTTCGTGCGAGGCGCATAAAAAAAGCGGCCCGCGTATGCGAACCGCTTCGATCTTCGCGGCCGGAATGATTGTTGGCCCGACAAGCGGGGTGGCAACCATCAGGGGTTGCAGGTCCGTCGCAGCCGTTGCTCGAACCCCAATGTTAGGTGGGTGCGAGTGCCAGTCGTCCGGGCCTTCCGCTCGTAGGCGGCTTGACCGTCGCGCCGACTCAGGCTCCCTTGGGGTGCTTAAAGGTTCGAGCAATGTGTGCTGCGATGACCTCTGCAACCGGAAGTATCTTGACTTGTCTATCGGCAATTATACCCGCAAACAATCAGAATCCAATTGGATTTTTTGCTTATGCGATAAAACTTTTTAATTATGGAAACTAAACCACAGAGACACAAAGGCACAGAGAAAGACAATAGAACAAAAATTAGAATACAGACCGTCATGTTTCAACGGGCCATAAAGATTGAAGTTTTTTCCAACGCTTTTGCTTTTGCTTTGCTGTCTTTTTCTGTGTCTCTGTGGTTTCTTAAATAATTGCTTGTTAAAAACTCACGCGTATTCCACGTCACCGTTCCAGCGCACGAATCCTTCGATGGCTTCGTATTCAGCCAGGCCGAGTTTGTCGAATACGCGTGCTGTTTCGCGGTTGCGATCTTCGGCGCGTTGCCAGAACTCGCGTGGGTCGGTGCCGGGATAGAGCGCTTTGTCTTTTTGTGATTCGTGTTTGAAAATCGCCACGCGTTTGCGTTGCAACTCACCGGGCGAAATCGGGACAGCCATTTCCACATCTTCGGGTGGCCATTCCTGCCACGCACCACGATACAACCACACTTCCAGATTTTCGGTCCAGTCGTCGTCCTTGATGCGATCGAGTGCTTTCAATATCGCCGACAAACATACGCGGTGGGTGCCATGCGGGTCAGACAAATCGCCTGCCGCATAAATCTGATGTGGTTTGGTTTTACGCAACAGGTCAACGATGATCTGCACATCTTCTTCGCCGATCGGTTTTTTGCGAACGGTGCCCGTTTCATAAAACGGCATATCCAGAAAATGCAGGTTGTCATATTCGATACCGCAATAGCGGCCAGCGGCCCGTGCTTCACCGCGACGAATCAGGCCTTTGATCTTTTGAATTTCGGGCGAATCTACCTGGCCTGGTTTTTTGTTGCGCAGGAACTCATCGATATGTCGTTCGATCTTCGCAGCCTGCTCGGCACCAATGCCAAACAGTTGATTGAAATCCGCTGCAAAATCGGCAAACCGTGTGGCGTCTTCATCGAACACCGCAATGTTGCCTGAAACCTGATAGGCCACATGCACATCGTGGCCGTGATCGACCAGACGCAACAGTGTGCCACCCATGGAAATCACATCGTCATCCGGATGCGGCGAGAAAATCATGCAGCGTTTGGGGAAAATATCGTCATAGGTTCGCTGCCGATCTCCAGGGCGTTTGAGATCGACGGGCTTGCCACCGGGCCAACCGGTGATGGTGCTTTGGATATCTCGGAAGACATCGACGTTGATTTTTTCAGCCGGTCCGTGCAGCGCGAGCAGGTCTTGCAGTCCCGCTTCGTTGTAATGCTCGTCGGTGATTTTGAGAATGGGTTTGTCGATTTTGTTGGCCAGCCAGATGACCGCTTTGCGTTTTAGCTTTGCATCCCAATCGAGTGGGCCCAAAAGCCAAGGCTTGGAAAAACGCGTCAACCCAGCGGCGGCAGCTTGATCCAACAGGAACTGGGCATTGGGGTGATCCTGCAAAAAACTCGCGGCGACGACAGGGGTGATGTCGCCTTCGATGGCCTGAGCGACCACGGGGGCTTTGCCTTCACCGAAAGCCATGAGGATCACGCGGTCAGCTTCGAGAATGGTGCCGACACCCATCGTGATCGCACGGCGGGGCACATTCTCCTCGCCGAAAAAATCACCCGAGGCATCGAGGCGTGTCACCCGATCGAGCGTGATCAAGCGTGTGCGTGATTCTTTGCCAGAGCCGGGTTCGTTGAAACCGATGTGGCCGGTTCGCCCGATGCCCAGAATCTGCAGGTCCAGCCCACCCATGTCTTTGATTTTCTTTTCATAGTTACGGCAATGTTCGAAAACCTGTTTCACATCAAGCGTGCCATCGGGGATGTTGATGTTTTCACGCGGGATGTCGATGTGATCGAACAGGTGTTCGTTCATGAACCGGACATAGCTTTGCAGCGCGTCGGTCTGCATCGGGAAATATTCGTCGAGGTTAAACGTGATCACGTTTTTGAACGACAGTTTTTCCTCTTGATGCATGCGAATCAATTCGGCATACACGCCGGTAGGCGTCGACCCAGTGGCTAGTCCCAGGATGCAATTTTCGCCTGCGTCGGCCTTGGCGCGGATCAACTGGGCGATCTCTTTGGCGACGGCGACACTGACTTCGCTCGAATGAGCGTAGACCTTGGCGGGGGCGCGTTCAAACTGGGTAAAAACAGGCTCTTCAAATGCGAGCATCATATCCCTCTCTGGAATAGATCACGGGGTGTTAATAAATAAAGAAAACGTAGCGAGACACAGGATAGCCAAGTGCGCTACGTTGCGAAAGTCGCGTGCAATTGCCGGGCATATTCCACCATCGCCTGCTTGGGCTGGTAGCGGGGCGTCCAACCTATTCCCGCTCGCGTGGCGGACAAATCGGCACAGGTGTAGTCCTGGTAAAACGAGTAGGGGTTGTCGAAATAGTCCGGCTCCCATTTCGTTTCGAAGGCTTCATTGAGGGCGTCAATCACATCGTTGAATGAGGTGGTCACGCCCGAGCCGCAGTTGTAGATTCCGCTGGTCACGCCATCGTTGGCCGCGGTGATGGTGGCATCGACCACGTCGTGGACGTAGATCTGATCGCGGGCCTGGGTGCCGTCGGCAAAAATCCGTGGCGCGGTGCCGTTGAGAATTTGCTGCGCCAATTGATAGACCATGCTGGCCATGTGTTTTTTGTGGGATTCATTAGGCCCGAACACATTGAAATACCGCAGGCCGACCAGATGGGCTCCGGGGTATTCTTGCATGGCTCGGCGATGCATGTTTTCCATGATCCATTTGGAAAAGCCGTAGACATTGGCCGGCCTGCCCGCGTCTTCGATTTTGAAGGGACGCTTGGCCTGGGTCGCGCCGTTGGCACGTGTGCCATAGGTGGCGGCGCTCGAGGCCCACACCAGTTTGAAATTGCTCGTCACGGCCATGTTCACCAACACGCCGAACGGCTCGACATTGTCGGCAATCATTTTGGATTCGTCATGCACGGTGGTATCAGTGATCGAGGCTAAGTGATACACCACTTCGGGATCAAATCCTTCAACGACTTCGTAGAGATCGATATCGTTGAGCGAACGCCCGATCATTTCACCGCGAAAACTAAAACCGTCGGGGCCTTCCTTGGACAGGTTGGCAAACGTGCCGGATCGGCCGTCATCGATGACGAGGATTTCCGCATCGGGGCGATCCTCTTGTAAGCGCGCAACAAGATTGGAGCCGACAAAACCAGCTCCGCCTGTGACAATAATTCTCATGGGTCAATTCTCGGTAATTAACGTGGCGTCGCGTTATGAGCAAGCCACAGATGAAGGCAACCGCCGTTAGCGGGCAGGATTGGGATCGGGGGGAATGCGCAGTTTCATGCCCGGCTGCAAAGCGTCAGGATTGCTTCCCAATTGATCGCGGTTGGCTCGCCAGATCAGCTTCCACTTGCCGGGGTTTTTGTAAAACTTACTGGCCACCGTTGACAGGCTATCGCCCGAACGAATGGTGTAGCTCGTTTCCTGACCGGGTGCTGCGGGTGAGGTGCCATCGCTGGCTCGCAACTGATCGGAACTGGGCAAACGAATTTCGGTGCCGACTTTCAAGCGAGCGGGATCGACCAGCGGATTCGCTTGCGCGATATCGATCCAGTAACGATCGGAACCGTAATTGCGAATCGCGATGGAACTGAAAGTGTCGCCACTTTGAATGGTGTAGGTTTTGTTCGCGTTGGTTGTTGGGCGTGATGCATTGGCGTTGTTGCCGATCGCCGAGGTGGCCGATTCGCTGGACGCGACCAACGTGCTTGAGCCGGTGAGCGAACGCACCGCAGGGCTGGTACGTGTCGGCTCAGCCCGGAGCAAGGGTTCGGGGCCGAACGGCCGTTTGTTGTTCGTGTTGGCCATCGCAAGGGCGCCGGTGCCGACGGTCGTGGTGTCGGTCGCTTCGCCATCGTCAGTGTTATTGTCTGCGGCTAAAAATTCTTCAATCGCGGCCGCCTCGGGCACGGACACATCATCAACATGGCCATCCAGCGTCAACGTCATGGGCGGATGAGAATCGGCTTCTTCTGCACTGATCGAATTCGTGGCCGTTAAGCCGTCGCCTGCGGGATCAATCGCTGATCCGTTGAGTGCCATCCGTGGGCGGTAGGTGGCATCTGACGTGGTTGGTCGGTTGGTCGCCGCAGAGCCTGAGCGGGCTAATTGAGCACTGCTCTGGGCATAACTGCCTGAGGTGTCGCCAGCGGCATAGGACGAGCTGCTGGGCGGGGCGGGGACGGTTTCAAACGCGTCGGTGCCCTCAGGACTGCCCTGGGTCGTGTAATACACGAGAATCACCACGCAGAGTAAAGCGACCGAAGCAAATGTGATTTTATAAGAACTTTTCATAAGCAAACAACCTCTACCCCCCCCCACATTTCCCCACATTTCCCCATGTTTTTCCACGTTTTCCTGCGTTTCCCGGTGTTTTACCACGTTTTCCTGCGTTTCCCGGTGTTTTACCACGTTTAACGGTGTTTTTTCGGGTTTCCCTGCGATTTCCTGCGATTTCCTGGCTTTTTCAAGCGTCCCTGTGCTGTTTTATGTTTTCCGCATTTGCTGATGTCCGTTTTGGGCGGTGCTTGTCCATATTTCTGAAGTTGGGTGAGTATCGTCAAGCGGGGCAAGTGCGTGGGGTCAAGTACGGGGTCAAGTGAGCGGGGGCAAGTGGGGGGGCCGATAAGTTGTAAGTCTACCGCGCCGAGCGTCTGACATCTACGGGAGCTACCCAACAGGCCGGGGAGGCCGGGTTTTCCACCATGCGTTGGGCATGGGCCGGACATGTATCAGGATGAGCTGGGGAGCGAGCTTGCGGGTAATCCGGGGATAATCTGCGGGCTATCCGGGGTTATCCGGGGTTAATCCGGGAGTAATTCGGGGGTAACCCGGGGGTAACCCGGGGGTGCTCGAGGGAGGTCCGGGACTCGTCTAGGCCTGTTCGGGATTGTTTTGGGGTTTGACGCTGCGAACAATCGTAGCAATCGCTACTATAACAAGTGATTGGCTGTGTCATGATGTTGGTCTTGACATAGTTTTTTACTAGACTTACAGTCCGACAAGCTTGTATGCCCTCAGGAGTCCGCAGGTATGGCCACACAGAATTCTCGATTACTCGTCCGCCAGGAAGGCGATGTCACGCGTATCGGCTTTATTGATCGCAACATTCTCGAAGAGGCCAGCATTCAGCAGATCGGCGAGGAAATCGGTCAGATCATTGATGCGTCAACCACGCCGAAGATCCTGATCAGTTTCGATCAAGTCGAGCACCTGTCATCGGCAGCGCTGGGCACCCTGATCACCGTCAATAACAAACTGCGACAGAAGGGCGGACAACTGCGCCTGGCAGATATTGATGCACAAATCTACGAAGTATTTGTGATCACCAAATTGAACAAACTGTTTCAAATCCATGAAACCTCCGAATTGGCCCTCAAGAGTTTTAAATAGTCGAACTGACCATTGTTGAAGAAAGGCCCTTCCCTTGACCCCCTGAATCAACCGTGTTGAAGGGCAATCATGAACCGAGGAAGGGGAATGTGGGGAGGGGTAATGATGACGCGAGTAATTTTTCCAAGTCGAATGCCCGAGGCCATTGAGCTGCGGAAGAAAATCCTCGACGAGGTCGAGGCCAAGGGCTATGGCGAAAACGCCACGTTCGCGATTCAGTTGGCTCTGGAGGAAGGGCTGACCAATGCGGTGCGTCATGGCAATTGCTGTGATGAAGCGAAAAAGGTGACCGTGGAGTACGAGGTCACCGACGAACAATTCGAGATCACGATTTGTGACGAGGGGTGCGGGTTCAATCCCGAAAAATTGCCCGACCCAACCGATTTGGAAAACCTCGATCGACCCTGTGGCCGAGGGGTCATGCTGGTCAAGGCATACATGACCGAGGTGTCGTACAATGACCGCGGCAATTGTGTTCATATGATCAAACGCAAGGATTGTTCCTTGCCTGCTGTGTCCTGATATTCTTCGATTCACCCTAGACCCTAGACAGACACAAGACTCTAGCTGACAACACCACGGTGAAACTGACCGCTTCCATGACGACATTACCCATGAACGACCAAGAGCGTTGCGCCGTCGAAACTGTTGTCGATGTGAACCAGTTCGGCAACATTGAAGACAACGAAGACCCTGCGTCTGACGACCCCCCGTCTATGACCAGCCATGGCCTGCAAAACGGCGATGGCTGTGACAGTGATGAGGCGAGCTATGCCGATTCGGGGGAACACGACAAACACGAGGCGTTGGCCAACTGGATGACCCGTGCGGTGCAGCGCGTGCTCGAGGTGGCTCACATTCATCGCGGGCACCTGAGCCTGGCCGTGGTCGATGACGCCCAGATGACCGATCTACACGAACGCTTTCTCGACGATCCGACCACGACCGACGTGTTGACGTTCGATCTGCGCGATACGGATGACGATACCGATACCGAGGGTATGGCTGACGATATACATGCGAATGCGGATGATGCCAGCGTTCCGCAGCCCGGCGAGCATCCACAATCCCTGTTCGGCGAAATTATCGTGTGCTACGACGTGGCCAAGCGCCAGGCCATCGCACGCGGTCATGATATTCAAATGGAACTTCTGCTCTACGTGGTTCACGGCCTGTTGCATTTGCTCGGGTACGATGACCACGATCCTATCGAGGCTGCTCGCATGCACCAACGTGAAGACGAATGGCTCGCCGAGGCGGGCTTCCCGCCTGTCTATCGTACGGATTCACAACCATGAGTGATCCCATGATCTGGCTGGTTCTAGTGGCGATCGTGCTGGGCTGTTTCTTTTCAGCTTGCAATATCGCCCTACGCACCTATAGCCGGGCTCGCCTTTCGGAAATGCTCGAGGATCGCGATCGCGAATATCGGTTCCCACTCTTGCTCGAACGCACGCGGTCGCTGTTGATGATGACCGCGATTTTTCGGGTCGTGCTCAATCTCGTGTTGTTGTTGGCACTGTTGAATTGGCTGGGGCATCAGAATCCTGAAGCCACGCCTTACATGCTGAGCATCGAAGCCCTAATCGTGGCGGGCATCCTGATCACAATCTTCGGCGTCACCATTCCACAAACCTGGGCCCACTACGCGCCGGAAAAATTACTCTGCGTGGTCATCCCCTTGTTGTTTGTGCTCCATACCGTGTGTCGCCCGGCCATCAAAGTTCTGCAAATTGTCGATCCGGTGATCCGCCGATTGGCAGGCGTCGATGACGAACGTGATAACAAAACCGAAGACCTTAAAGACGAAGTCATCTCTGCGGTTGAGGAACACGATGAAGACGGTGCAGTCGATGCAGAGCAAAAGGACATGCTCGAAGCGGTGATCGAATTGCCATCTACCTCGGCAGATCAAATCATGACGCCACGTACCGACGTGCGTGGCATCGAAGTCGCTGCCGATCTGGAAACCGTCAAAGACGCGATCATTCGTGATGGCCACAGCCGTATTCCGGTGTACGAAGACAATCTCGATCACATCGTCGGCATTTTGTATGCCAAGGATTTGATTCGATTTTTAGGCAACAGTCCGACGTTTGAATTGCGCAATCAGGTGCGCCCCGCGATGATGGTGCCGCAAACCAAGCCCGTTCGCGAGCTGCTCGAAGAATTCAAGCTGCGCAAAGTTCACATCGCCATCGTGCTCGACGAGTACGGCGGAACCGCTGGACTGGTCACCATTGAAGATATCATCGAAGAAATCATTGGTGATATCGAGGACGAGTACGAGCCGATCGATAAAGAAAAACCGGAGATACGTACCATTGATCCGCGCACCGCCGAGGCCGATGCTCGTGTGTACATTGATACGCTCAACGACGAACTGGATATCGAATTACCCGAAAACGACGACTACGAAACGCTCGGCGGCTTCGTGTTAGCCCAGCTTGGTCATGTGCCCGAAGCTGGCGAATCGTTTGAATATGACGCATTGCGATTTGTTGTGACACAGGCCGAGCCCAATCGCGTCAGTGCCGTGCGCATCGAATCGCTGGAAGACGATCTGGGCGATCAGTCCGACAGCAGTCAAAACAATGACGGTAAAAACGGCCACAAAAACGGTCATAAAAATGGCAACGGCCGCAACAACGGCAACGGTTCCAAACGTTAAGCCGTCAGATATCCGAACGCGTCAACGTCTAATCATTCGCACGCAAACGATACAGCCGCAGTACCGTTGAACGATCACTGTCCAGGCCGTGCGGCGTCGGCGTTTCAATATTCGCCGCATCCACCACGCATTCGTAGCGCGACATCAAACCATGAATCGCCTGATGCAAATGTGACATGGCCACGCCGTTGAAACCAAAATGTTCCGGCGGCGTATCGCTCGGCAAATCCATAGGATTCGCATCCGCATACGGTTTGATAAACGAAGGCCCCCACGTGGCGATTAACCATGTCGGCGGATCGTTCGTTAAAACATGCGCCATCGCCTGCGCATCACGCATGGAAATGTAATCCGGGTAAATCATTTGCACCGCCGTCGGATTTTCGGCATCCAGCAACGTGTACAACACCGCAGCACCCCCATAGATGAACATGCGGTCGCCGGGTTGGACATGCGATTGCAATTGCGTCAACAATTCGGCTTTTTCCCGAGGCAGATAAATAGCACGAAGTTTCGAATTGTCCGCATTGGTGTATTGATCCCATGATTTTGCATCGGCTCGCGTCAAGGCTGTCGATGCATAGCCGGTTACTGATGCTGCGACGATCAACAACGCCACCGCATGTCGCCAACGCATCGACCACCATGGACACAACATCAACACCACCACGAACAACGGCATCATCGTCTGACTCAGGTGGTCGCGTCCCATCCATGAAATCTGCATGCCCCAAATTTCGCCCAGGGCAATCGCAATCACCAGCCAGATGCCCAGCGATAATTTTTGCCAGAACGCCATGATGATGGCCAACAATGTCAACATCACGCGTGGCACATCCGCACCGATCCACACGCCGATCGGTCCTCGTGACAGGCCCCACGCATCCATGCATGTCCCAACCACCGCAAATAATCCCAGCAAAACCACGGCCCACCTGCGCTGCTTAAACCAGAACAACAAACCCGCCAACGCCGCGACCACCAACGGCCCCACATTGCCGACCAGCAACGACATGCGCCCCGTCACCGCGGTGCCACCGGTCAAGGCATCCACAATCATTTCCAGTGACGTGTAAGGTTTTTTCTCACCAGCTTCGGCAAACACCTGGACCCACGCGGGCTCGAGTGCATCAACCATCCACAGATAACTCGCCCATCCTGCCAGGCCTACCCACAAACCAATCAGAACCCCGCCCGTCATTCGCCAATGGTCCACATGAAATCGCACCACACTGGCCCATGCCAATGTCGTCGCGATCGCGGCCACGCACATCATGCCGTTGCTCTGTCGTGTGGCCGCGACACAGGCCAAGGCCATCCCTGCCAACATCGCCAAGCTCATCGATCGCAATCGCCAGGCCCACAGCGCGCACGCGGCAAAGATCAAGCAGAACATCGCCGCATCCGCATAGGATTTATGCGCAGCGATCGGCGTCAGCAACATCAACGCCGCACCCAGCATCACCGCTTCGCTTCGGCCCAACACCTGACGAAAACACGCATACAACGCCACGCCGGATATCGATTTGATCACCGCACCGGCTATCAAACTCGATAGATACACTCGGCCAAACACCGATTGAAAAAGCGCATCCCACAACACCGGAAACGGGCCAACTTGATAATTAAAATCCCGGTAAGGCACCAACCCATCCAACACCAACCCGCCGAAACGAAAATTGATCGTCTCGTCTGTCAGGTTCAGCCCCGCGCGTGATACACCTAAAATCCCCGCAGCCACCAGCAATCCCACCAACGCCGAAGCTAGCAATTCCAAACCCCATGACACCGGCGCAGGTTCGCGCCCATCGGCGGGCATCGCCTGTTCATCAACCGGTTTCCCGGCCAGCAACAAATGCATCGCCGTCGACATCACACCGCTTTCTGATAAACCGTCGAATCCACAACCGCGGTCGTACCTGCCACATCATCGGTCACGGCCACGCTTGGACTCGAATCTGTATCAGTGGACACCGGCGGTTGCAACGCGCCCAGTTGTCGGAACAGTTCGATGGCCTTAACGCCGAACTTCGCGAATGAAACTTTCGGCTGGCCGGCATATCGTTTGCGGAATCGAATCGGGACCACAGCCTGACGCCATTTCGCACGTCTCAACAACACCGACATCGCCACGTTTGCCAGGAAAAATTGGTTCGGCACACATTCCACGATCCCCGCTAATTTTTTCACCGTCATCAATCGGTACGGCACATTCGCATCCACACAACGCACGCGGGCCAACAGCAACAAACCGGTTTTCAACACCCAGCTCGCCACCACGCGCTTCGCGCCATCGTCGCGTCGCACCCGGTGCCCATACACCACATCATGTTGATCACGCAACGCCCAGAACGTTCGGAAATAACCCGGATCGCATTGGCCATCGCTGTCCAACTGCATCACCCATTGAGCGCGTCGTTCGACAGCTATCATGTAGCCTTGAATACATGATTGGCCATGCCCACGATTTTCGCGATCCACGATTTCTAGTCGTTCGCCGAACTCGCGTTGCAATTCCTGCAATGTTTCCAACGTGTGATCGGTTGATCCATCATTGATGACCAGCATCGTGTAATCGATATCGTGATGCGACAGTTCAGTGATCCATTCACGCACCACGCGACCGACGCATTCCTGTTCGTTATAAACAGGCATCACCACGATCAGTTCACAGCCAGGCGAAAATGACATATTCATGCGACGTGCGTCCGACGTTGAGGGTTGGCAATGCGTATCTGACGATCGACCCACGGACGTTTGGATAATTTTTCAAACTCAGCCAAGGCCATGCCCACGACTTGATCCATGTTGTAATACCGATACGTGGCGAGACGGCCGACAAAACTGACCTGGGTTTCCATCTCGGCACGCAGGCGATATTTTTCATATTTCGCCATCGCGTCCGGCGCAGGAATGGGATAGTACGGCTCACTGTTGAATCCATAATCCTCGGGATATTCCCGCACAATCGTGGTGACAGGCAATTTCTGACCCGTCGCATGTTTCAATTCCACGATACGCGTAAACGCCTCGGAATTCGGATAGTTCACCTGCATCGCCGGCTGGAAATATTCTGTCTGAATGGTTTCCGGTTCAAATCGCAACGAGCGGTAGGGCAGTTGGCCATAGCAGCGACCAAAATATTCATCGATCGGCCCCGTGTAAATCATGTGCTGGTAGCGCACGACATCCTTGATGCGACGGTAATCCGTATCCAACTCGACATCAATCAATTCATGATCCAGCATCCGTCCGAACATGGTCGTATAACCATCTTTCGGCAATGCTTGAAATCGATCGGACAGGTATCGGTCATCGCGATTAGTGCGAACTGGAATGCGTCCGCACACGCTGGCGTCCAACTCTTTCGGATCGCGTTTCCATTGCTTGGTCGTGTAATTTTTGAAAAACATTTCATACAGTTCGACGCCGACCTGTGAAATGATCACTTCTTCAGAATTTTTCGGATGTTCGATGGGCACGCGCCACTGGTCCAATGTCGCTTGCATTTCTTCGCTGGTCGATGGACGACCCAGAAACTGCTCGAACGTATTCAGGTTAATCGGAAACTGCCAGTACTTGCCATGGGTGTACGACAGGATTTTATATTCCACCTCGTGCCAATCGGTGAACTGCGACAGATAGTCGACAATGCGATCGGAATTGGTACGGAAATAATGCGGCCCGTACGTGTGCGTCAGCACGCCGTCGCGGTTGGTATTGTCATGAGCATTGCCCGCGACATGTTTTCGTTTATCAACAACCAGACAGGTTCGGCCCAACTGGGACGCCAAACGTTCGGCCAAGACTGAGCCGGCAAAACCTGCACCAACGATAAGATAGTCGTATTCACGCATGAGGCAACGCTTCCGTGCCTCTCGTCGGCATAATCGCTACAGTCGGTTTAGACCTATGCACGCGATATGCCATTTATCCCACTAATTCATGCAAATAACACCCTGAATTGATCAATACACCCCCAACCTATCGGACCATGGGCCGTATAGGTTTAGCGTGCCTCGATACGTATTAGCCACCAGTGAATACCAGGGGTTGGTGCGATGGGAAATGTTAGACCGCGCGAGTTTTTAACCGAATCCGTATTCCAATTTTCAAACCGCTGGCACGCTGCCTTCACGCCGCGGTTTCTGACGCGAGAGTGGGGCAGGTGTGGCGTTCTGATCGCTTTGTGCCTGACGTTGCACTTCATCGATATCCCGACGCACACCCACCAATAACACGGTCAGGTCATCGCGTTGGTGCAATGATCCGGATTGCGTATTGAGCTTGCTGGTCAAACGTCCCACCGCGTCGGCCAGCGTGCCATGGGCCAGATCGCGAAACTCTTCGGTGTACCGTTCGTTGGCCATGCGTTTGTGGCCATCGTCATCCGCTTCATCATCGAACGCCACTTCAAAACCATCGCTATAAATCAACAGCCGATCACCCGGTTCCAATTGATAGCTGCCAATATCAAACTCAGCCTCCGGAAACACGCCGAGTAGGGGGCCTTCGCATTCAATCGTTTCTTTCACGCCGGTGTTGCGCAGGATAAATGGGAACGGATGACCCGCTCGCGCAATTTGCAATTGACGCGTCTTTGTATTCAAGATCCCATACGCTGCGGTACAGAAGCGCACGTTGCTCGTTTGCAAACGCACCATGTCGTGATTCAACTGCACCAACGTTTCCGATGGATCCAACAAACGAAACCCGCGCTCTAATGTCGGATCGATTTTCCGCGTCTGTAATGATCGCTTGATATAGACCGTCATCATCGCTGCGGCCACGCCATGTCCGGTGGCATCAGCAATGAAAATCCCCAGATGATCGTCATCCAAACGCAGCACATCATAAATATCGCCGGACACATAACTGGCAGGGCGGTAGAACGCTTCAAGATCAAATCCCGGCAAGTCCGGCAAATTCTGAGGGACCATTTCGCTCTGCAATTTCGCAGCCAAACGCATTTCTTTGTCGAGATGATCGATCTGCAAACACAAACCCTGCTGATGCCGTTGATGAACTTCCATTTCCCCTTTGATCGTGCGAATCGTCGCGCTCTGTTGCCACATCGCTGTCGCCACTGCCGCCACCGCTTGCGGATCAGACTCCGGCGGGGCGATCGTCAGTGCCGATGAAAATGAATGTCCCAGCTTGCCTGTTTCATCAGGCCGACTCAGTAGGGCGGGCAGGTGTCGTTCTTCACACAGATAGGCCAGGTCCGACAGATAGCCTGATCCCGCGATCGCACGCTTGGCATCACTCGGGATATCACTCTGGGTATCACATGAATCACCCGATGGATCGGCTTCATAATCCAACACAATCCATACCATCCGTGCCGCATCCAGCCGTGACTCTTCAGTCAAAACATCTTCGATCGACGCGATGGCTAATTCAGATTCAAATTGTTTGGTCGCCGCGAACAGCGCAGCCTCAACCAGGCTGCCCGCTTTGGGCTGATGCACTGGCACGATGAGCAGCAGTTGATTAGAGCGCATGGAATGGAATTCGATAGACCGTTAAACCTACAACGGTCATCGACCTATCGGGCCTCGCGCTTGAGGCTTTCCAACGGCAGATTGATACGATCTCCAATCTGCACCCCCAGACGATCCAGCGTGCCGCCTGCCCATTCGATCGCAAACTGGGCCGGCCAGCGACTGTCATATCGTTTCAGCTCAGATTCCGGCGTGTCATACGGCTCAACCTGCATCGCATGCATGGCAATCACTCGGCCCGCCGGATCCAGAAACGCAATATCGATCGGTACCAGACATCGGCGCATCACAAACGATCGCCGCTGCGCATCGCGAAACACGAACAGCATCCCACCATCAGGCGCTACCGACTCCCGGTCCGATAAGCCTTGCGTGCGTGATGCACTATCCATGGCCAGTTCCAGCGTAAACGCCTGGTCATTCAGGACAACGTTTAGCGCATCGCCACTGACGTATTCCCGGGCGCTTTCCGCCTGGCAGGCACTCAATGGCAAAAGCATGATCGCCAACATCGCCAGCCGGATTGCCATCGCTAAACAGCGAGTGGGGCGATTCCTATTCCGATGGGTGTCATTCATGCCATCAACCATGCGTGCTCGTCTTCCGTAAAATTCACTGTCGTCCGTGGCATTGTCGCCAGATCAAATCGTTCGCAAAACTCCCCAGCCTCCATCGGCCGTATCGGCTGATCTTGCGCAATAATCCCACACCATTTGGCTATCAAGCCAATGATGCGCTGTGGCGCGATTCCCTGTTCACGATACCACGCCAGCCGAATATCATCATCACGCTTAGCCAAGCGACGGCCATGACCATCGCACACCAAAGGCACGTGCGTGTATACAGGTATCGGCTCAAGTTCCAACAAACGATACAACCACAATTGTCGCGCACCACTGGATAGCAAATCATCGCCGCGCAGCACATGCGTCACACACTGCCGAGCATCATCCACCACCACCGCCAGTTGATAGCCGGGCATCCCGTTCTTCGCCACGACGACAAAATCCCCAACCTGTCCCTGCACATCAAATGATTGCGGGCCATGAAATCGATCGCGATATTCGATCAAGCCATCCGGCACGCGCAACCGCCACGCAGCATCACTGGGCTGACCCAGAATCGGCGCAGCTTCACTCGTCCGCGTGCCATTCGCTGGTCGATTCAAACCCGGGTATCGCACATCACGTCCATCGCGTGCGGGCTCATCCGAATCGTGTGGCGCTGACATCGCATGTTGAATATCACGACGACTCGCCCGACACGGATAAATCAAACCCAGGCCATACAACCGATCAACCGCATGTTGGTAAGGCATCAAATCGTGCCGTTGATAAATGGGCCCATCATCCCAATCCATCCCCAACCAGGTGAGCGACTCGCACGCATCACGATATCCCTCATCGCGAACCCGTTCGACGTCAAGGTCTTCGATACGCAACACAACCCGCCAGCCCGCCTGCCGCGCCATCGCCCAGTTAATCAGAAACGTCCGAGCATTCCCCAGATGCAACGCACCAGTAGGCGACGGAGCCAATCGTGTTACCGGTTTATTCATCCATCACCAGCCAGTCCCAACCCGCCCCAAACTCTGATTACACACAACAGGCACGACCCTTTTTAATTCAAGAGTCTATGTCATAGTCATAGTCATAGTCATAGTCATAGTCATAGTCATATAAAATTTTATCGCCTGTATCATTGGCAGCAAAAAAAATTCGTATCGTGCAAGGATCATGATCACCGGTGTTTGAAACCGGTTTTCATAAAAAACGCCCACGGTCCTGCAAGACCTGGGCGATTGACCACCAAGTGAGATAGACGGCGAACAGCAGACTCACAATGGCAAGCGGTATGGCGATAAGTCCAGCGGCTGGAATCCAGCATATGACTAAGGCTGGTACGGCGATCCAGATGGCAGCGATCGAAAAGCCGATAACTTCACCGGCTGATTTTGGTGGTTCGTGAGTGGCGATTTGGTCTTGATTTCCCGGTTTCATGCCAGATAGAATTCCATCGGTTTTGACATTTCGATATGGCTTTCGGGAACTACATCATGGGCAGACCACAAGGTAATCGTGAGCGAATTAGCATTACGATTGATCGACGTCTAATCGATCGCATTGGCAAACGCGGGCCGTCGCAGACCGGTACGGGATCCGGCCGCGTGAATGCGAATGCGTTGCTAGGGCGTGCGGTTGTTTTTGGACCGAATGAGCAAGAAAAGGTGTGAAGTTTTCGAGCGGTGGCCAGATTTCGGCGAAGCACTTAAATCTCTGATTGGAAAATAGTTACAAAAACCGCCCCAGAACCCCAGTTATACATAACAGTCATAACTATTGTCAAAACAAGCACTTACGTATCACACTAAAGTTGACTATGTATAAGTATTGACATAACTCTGTTGCTTGCTATTTTGATTTTAACACCGGTTTGAAAGCCGGGTTTAATTAAAAAACGCCCACGGTCCTGCAAGACCTGGGCGAATGGCCACCAGTGATAGAGACACTGATGACGACTCCAGCATACCACCATTTCGGTCACACGCCAACCTTTATCGGGTTTTTTGGCGTGATTTTGCTGCGCGTTTATCCAGCGTCACTGGCGGCTTACATGCCCTCGGGTCTACCGGCCCGGGGCCTGTTTCCGCAATGTCGCGGGTGAATGGAGCGCAAGCGATGGATTTTCAGATTCAAAGTGTGTTCGGCAAAAAGTCTGACGATACCGGTAAGCATCTCGGTTTCGTAGGCTTCTCATTTCGTTATACCGAGATGGATCAGTTAAAGCTGGTCAATGATTACAAGGACAAGAACGGCGATTACAAGACGTATGAGATGGGTACCGTTACCGGCTCTGGCGTTGTGACGCTTTCCCGTTGTCGTTTGTACGAAGGCGACAAGGGGCCTTATATCCAAGCGCAGGGTATCACTGTCCCTTATGAGGTCCGCAATGCCGTAGCGATTGAAGCAATGCAGCGCTTGAAGGAACAGGCCAAGGCTAACGCAGCGGCGGCGTGAGGTTGTGCCCGCCCACTGGACTCGCTGGGCGGGCATTTTTCTTTTTTCTAACACTCTGGGCGAGGGTTAATCAATGCAATTCTTAATGGGTTTCTTCATGGCCACACTCATCGCAACATCCTTTGGCGGCGGCTTCCGGCTCGGCTGGTTGGTCCGTCGTCAACGTGAACGCGATCGGGCGGCGTGTGTGCGTCGTGGTCTGCACCTGGCTGATGAGCGAAAGGGGGCGGCATGAGTAAGGTAAACAAACATCGTGCTTCAATCTCTGTGCGCCTGTCGGAAGCTGAATTAAAAAACGTCGACGATGCGGCTGCGATTATGCGATGCTCGCGTGGTACTTTTTTGCGTATGGCTGCATGTTTGTCGGCTGAGAACGTGGCGGTTTTTGTACAGCATCTTGTAGCGAATGCGGGGGTTGAAGATGAAAATTGATAACGCAACTTGTCGCGGTGCATGGATTGCCGCGTGTAACGATTGGGGAGTGTCTGGTGATGTCGAGCCCGTTTTTGTTTCTGGGTCGTGTGTGGCGTCATACCGTGCGTTTGTGCGGTTCGGTCTATCGGGTCGGTCGCACGTTGCAGTGGCTGGGTCGGCTATTGAAGCGGTAGGGCGGTTGCTCGATCGGCTTTATGAGTCGGAACACGAAGCGAGCCAAGCGCTAGATTTAGAGTTTCAGGATCAAATGATGGGGGTTGATAGTACAAGTGTTTAACCCCTCCCCCAGGCCGAGCGGTAACTTCCTTTCGTTGATGGACGGTAGCCAAGCAGACAAACGCACGAATCGTGCTATCTGCCCAGCCAAGACCTCGACGTTGGGAAGGGGGGAGCCCCCACTGGGGGCCCCCCCACGCCCTCGGTTTTATACCGGGAGTTTTTGATATGGCCGAGTTGTTGCCAGATTTGTTAAGGGTGGTGATGGATGTGTTGCATGAACTGGCGTCGTTGTCTTTTTTGTTTGGGTTCTTTTGCGGAGCTATTTGATGACTGCTGAACGTTGTTGGTTTGTGTTGATTTTTAGTCGTGGCGGTAACTTGCTGCCTCTTGAAACTTGTGCGGTTTTTCACGACGACCAAGAACATGCGCTCCTGTGGGCTCTGGCTTGGATGGCGAGCCAGTCCGATCGTGATCCAGAGAGTTTTGAAGCTCGCATTGTTGATTCCTGTTTTTTGCCAACCGCGAACACCGTTGGCGTCGTTGGATTTAAAGACTTGGTCTTGTCGTACACGGAACAGACTGGCGTTTATTGGGTGCCTGATGAGTCGTGACTTTGACAAAACGTTTTGGTTTGGCGTGTTTCCCTGCTTGGTCATGATTCAGATTTTGGGGATTGTGTTTGCGGTTGTGTTCTGGAAATTGTCAGCGTGGTAACGCCACAAGGGCGGGAACATCGATGGGGATCACCGGCCCTTCTGGGGGGATTCGGGCGCTTCGCCCGAAAATTTTTTCACGGTTTGCTATATGCCTGTATTAAACCCAACAACTGCGCAACAGTACCCGCTTGCCACGATGGAAGAACACGAGGAGGCGGCAATTTTGCCCTTTGATCGCCCGCGTAAACCCTCGAAGTTGAAACGGCGTATCGATCAGGTCCTGGCATTGCACACACGAGAAGCGCGTGACAACGTGGCCGCATCGGTCGATTTTGCGCGTGCTGTGCGTCGTGGTGATGCGATGTTGAGTGCTGTTGAAGCCGCCGAGTCTTCCGCTCCGTCGGAAGGCGAGCGGCGGTTTGTCGACAAGCGTAACTATTACTTGATACATGGAGCTAAAGCGTCTACACCCCAGACCGATGATTTATCGACCGAGTTTGACCGATTGCCCGATCGTCTGGAAAAGGCCGCATGCGCCAAACGTCGCACCAACCTGATGGCGGAATTTTTGTGGGATATTGAAAACGAGGTTGCGCAGAAACTCGCGACCTGCAACACCTGGCGATTGTTCCGCCATTGGGTCGAGACTGGCGATTGTCGTCTGGTCGGTGCGATCACCTGCAAGCAAGACAAGCTGTGTCCTGTGTGTGCTCATCTGCGGGCCGGTCGGATGTCAACGGCGTACGAAAAGCGTTTGCTGTGGGTGTTGGCCGATGAGCCGCATTTGCGGGAATACATGTGGACATTCACCGTCTTGGACGGCCCCGACCTGGCCGAGCGTCTGGATCATCTGCGTAAGGCGTTGAAAATCTGCATCGATCATCGGCGCAAATTTCGCAATGGGTCATCACGCAATGCATGGATGCCATTTTGCGAAACGGCTGGCGGTGTGTATTCGATTGAAATCACCATCGGCAAGAACAGTGGCGAATGGCATCCGCACGTTCATATTTACACGCTCTGCGATAGCGATATCGATCTGGAGTCAGTGTGGTGCAATTACAAGCGCGAGTATGTGCTGCGTTGTCCAGCGATGGAACAATGGTGGCTTAGTCGTACCGGCGATAGTTTTATCGTGGATTGTCGGCCAGTGACAAGCGACGAACGGCCTAATGCGTTGGTGGAGGTTTTGAAGTATGCCGCCAAGCTGTCGGCGTTGACGCTAGAGCAAACCGTACATGCCTGGCGAACGACGCAGAATCTGCAAATGATGCGGGGGTTTGGTTGCTTGCGTGGCGTGCCTGTGGTCAATGATCTGATGGATGAGTTGAGTCAATCTGATAGCCGTTATATCGATTTGGCGTTCAAATTCGACGGTGAGGATTACAAATTTTATGAAGGGTTTAAGTCATGAGAAACTCATTGTTTTTGTGTGCGATTGCGTTGGTGTTTGGTGTGGCTGATCTTGCCTCGGCTGCTACTATGGGATTTATTCGTGCTGACCCTCCGGCGGTGTCTCTTGAGATTGGCGCTCCTGGGGTGGGCTGGTCGTCGGTCGAGCCGACTGGTGTGGGTTTTGTACAGTCAATTGAATTCGACGATGCATATCTCGCTGGTGATGAGTTGAGTTTCTGGTGGTTGAATGATGAGGGCGGTAGCTTTGTTGCGACTTTCGCCGCCGATGATTTCCGCGACAATGTGGGGTTGGGTGCTACTCCCGAGACGGTGCTTATGTTCGATGATGGTTTCGCTAATCCCGCGTATAGCACGTTTTTTGACGATAGCGGTTATGAATCTGGGGCTGATGCGATACCGTCTTACAATTCCGTCCCCGAGCCTTCAAGTTTTTTTTTATTAGCGTCATCAGCCCTTCTACTCTTGCGTGGGCGACGGCAAGCCTCGCTGGATTAGGTTTAGCGGTGTGTTTTGCGGTGGGTGGTGGCAAGGGTGTATTTGACAAGATTTCACGTGATGTATTGAGGCGATTATGAATATTTGGATGGCCATTTTGTGGGGCGTCGGCATTGCGATGATTGTCGATTGGGTGGCGTGGTGTGTGAGGCTGTTCAAAGAAATCGTAAACATGATTGCTCATTGACCGGGGTAGGGGTTAGTGCGTCGGATGGTCCGGCGTGTGTTCTTAGCTCCTTATGAAAGGGCAAAGCGATGTTTGACAACATCAAAGAGTATGGGCGGCGTGCAGCCCGGTTTGTACGCAAGACGGTGACGAAGTGCAAGACCGCGATTGTCGGTGCTGGCGTCGGCGGTACGGTGGCTGCCACCAGCTCGAACGTGATGGCACAGGTTGATCCACCTGCCGAGCAAGTGGTTGATTCTCTGGTGAGCATCATCGACCCCATCACGCTCGCGTATGCGGTTGGTGCGCTTGCTGGCGTCGGTCTTCTTTACTCCTTCACCGTGGGCGGCGGTATGCGAGTGGCGAAGAAAATCTACGGTTACATCTTTGCCCGCATCTAAGCAATGCGAGCGGTGTATCTCCTGGCTTTGTTTCTCCCGGTTCAGGCTGTTAGCGCAGCCTGGACTGATTACGTGGGTTTGGGTTTAGAAGTGCGTTGGATCACGTCAGAGTGGGACGGTGGGGCGGTTGGTGGGGGCCATGTCGACGCGACAGGCATAGCGGACATCAGCGTATCGGATGCGCAGGTCACTATCGAAGTTGACGACGTGGCCGGTTATGACGAGTGGGCGGTGAGCGTTGACATTGATAGCAGCGTTGAAGGGAGCGGCACGTTTATCTGGAACGGTGAGGGATGGATGGGTGATGTGATGGTGGGCGATGGCGTGATGCGTATCGGCGTGGCGGGTAATGGTCGTGGTCCTGGCGAAGGTCCGAACGATCGCACAGTTGCGGGTGTTGTGCTGGGCATGATTGGAGGTTTCATATTATGGCAAATTTTCGTCACATCTTGGCGGCGTCATGGGTTGTGGTGGTGACATTTTTTTTGCAGTTTCTGTGTTTGGGCTCATCTTCTGTTTATGCGATCGATTGGGAGTATTGCGCCATTCCACAAAGCTTCACCGATCCGTATAAGGCTTATTTCGGTCGTACTACTACTAGCTATAAAACCGGCACGGGAAATGCGGTACATTTGGATACCGGCGGGGCTTGGTATGTGAATGCAGTGACTGATGATTTCAAGTGGGGTTCCATTACAGTTTCTCCGCGTGCCGTGGCTACGAACACCTGGTACACGGTGACTATGACATTCGATGGTAATACTGTTACGGGGTACATATTTTTTCATGCATTTAATGCAGGATCGTTCAACGACGGTGACCCGTACGTGGTCAGTTCGTATCTGCTCGATGCGCCTAATTTTGGCGCTTCACAGTTGCCTCATACTGTGGTGTTATCAACGAATAGCAGGCTTGGCGTTGGCGGGTCAGGCGGTGATTCTGGTGTGGGTATATCGTTCGGCGATCCCGATTTAGATGATTCTGATTTGAATTCTGAACTCAATTGGTACACTGAAAATTTTGCGACTGCCTACGAATACGATATGGACGATTCAAGCAGTCAGGCAAATATCGAGAGTGGGTTGTGGTTTCAGGCTAAGGCGTTGTCGGGTCTTCAAAGCGGTGCAGGTTCAGCGGTGACGATTCCGACGATCACGGGCGGTATTGATTTTGGTTTGAAGCACATCGATTTAGATTGGTACTATCAGTCAGGTGCTCGAACGATTCTGCATTATTTATTTCTGGGTTTGACTGCAATTTTTTGTCTGCTCCTCGTATGGAAGGAGCTAAAGAAAACGTGAGTGAGTGGTTTGTTAAATTATGTGTGGCAGTCTTCGAGTGGATCAATGATGTATTGATTTCTGTTCTGGGTATCGATTTGCGCGTATCGATTGGGCAGTACATTGATACGGGTTGGCTGACTTTTGCTGTTGACAATGCGGCTTGGTGGAATGATCTGATTCCTATTGGTGACGGCCTGCTAATGATCGCGGGCACGTTTGTCACCATGGCGGGTATTCGCATCGTGCGTTACATTGTCGGCTGGATACCGGGGCCAGAGGGATGAGCAAAGCAAAGCGCGTTAAATTCAAAACCGGTATCGAAATCTGGGACGGTCTACCTGGCTCGGGTAAAAGTTACGGCGTGACAAAGATGCTCGCGGATTCTGTTGTGCGTGAGCGTCGCGTGGTGTATACGAATCTGCCGATTAAATGGCGTGTCTTCCGTAAATTCGTGGAAGTAAAAACTGGTGACGTGCGTCTGGGCCAATATATTCGGCCACTGAATCAGGCACATTTCAGGCGATTCATTGAACGCAATAAAGAGCTCACGGATTACGTCGAGGAAGTCATGGCCTCCGAGGGTATCCGACGCCGACACGCCGAAGCTCGATTCATTCAGAAGAACGGGCCGCATATCTGCGAAGGTCGGGACGCGAATTGGTTTTATACGGGTTCTGTGATTGTGGGTGATGAGATTCATCGTTGGTTCGATCAGCGTAAACAAATGGATGAATCACCGGCGTTGCTTACCTATCTGACGATGCATCGGCATCACCTGCATCGGCTTGTCGTGATGAGCCAAGACCGTATGCAAATCTCTTTGCCCTGGCGGCGTAATGCGGTGCGTTATGTGCATTGCGCTGATAAGCGCAATTTGCCGTTTGTGTGGTCGGTGAAGCTTCCGTTGCTGGCGATGTGTTACGAGGAATGGCCGAAGGAAGTTCTGGAGGGTCCAGCCAGTCAATTTGCTAAGCCGTCGGATGTTTGGGTGGAGATACCGCGTATTAGTAATTTTGTGTATTTCCGTCTGTATGACTCGTATACGCATATGGGTAATGCTCGTGAGATGCGGCGGGCGGTTGATTCGATGAGGAACCAAATTGAAGGACCATTAGCGATGAAAACAGATGAACAAGCAAAGCAGGAATTGCAGCCACCAAAGCGACGACGCGGTGGGTGGTTCAGGCGGTTAATGATTCTTGTGTTGCTCGTCCTGGCGGTCACGTTCTGGATGCAACGCGATAAGAAACACGCTGAACAACTGGAACAATTGCGGGCGAGTCATCATCAAGAGATTGAAGAACTCAAGGCTTTAACTATTTTCAAACAAGAGGGTGTAACGCCTGTGGTGAACAAGTCGCCAGAGGTTTCGGCGATGGGCGTGGATTATGTGGTGATTGAGGGTTCGGTTATTAAAATTGGAGATTCCTATGATGGATTTACATTGCAAGCGGTGGCGGCTGATGCGGGGCGGGTTCTGTGGGCTTATGGCGATCAGCATATTTCTGGTGGTTTTGAGCGGGTGTCATCAAAGCGAAACGGTCAAACAGATCCAAACAGCGGATCCACCACTAAACGATTTGGGGAACTCTCTGACAAGCTTCGCCGAGCAGGTTTCAAACGAGGTATCCACCCCAGCGGGCCAGACGCAGCCAATAGCGCGAGTCACGTTAACCGTCCGGTCGACGGTGGATGATGCGCTGTTGGCGTTGAGTGTCGACGGTTTCCGTGTGCTTGTTCCTCCTGAAGCGCGACGGCTGCCGATGACGGGGCGTTTTATCGACGTGCCGGTGACGGAAGTGCTGGACTCGCTCGCGTCTGTCATCAGTCCGGAGGCTCGGGTATTTAAACGACCTGGCTATATCTATGTCGGGCCGCCGACCGAAGCTGATTATCAGTTGTCGTCGTATGTGGTGCCTAGTGCCGACGCTAACGAATGGTCAGAGGTTTACCGGCTGGCGGCCAGTGGTGGGGCGGTTGTCTCGGCGGTGGGTGATACGCTTGTGGTGCGTGATACGGCTGCAGGCACAGAGCGTGTGGCAGAATTACATGAATCGATCAGCGACACGCGCAATCAGTACAGCCTCGATGTGGTGTTTGTGGAATTGACGCAGAGTCGAGCGAAAGAATTAGGCGTTGAATTCACGCTTGACGGTTTTAGTAACCTTGGCCGACTGGCATCTGGTGGCATGAGTTCGGCGTTTGAAGCGGTGCTATCGGGTAACATCATTGGTCGTGGCAGTACCACCGATTCGGCGCAATATGAAGCCGTTACGTTGCACCTGGTGGAGGGCGAACCGGCATCGTTGCAGATCGGCGATTCTATCAACGTGCCCACTCGGACGGTTTCACCAGAAGGCACCGTGACCGATAGCGGGTATCAGACATTCGAGACGGGCACACAATTATCAGTGGTGGCTCATGGCATCAATTCCGGGCGTGTGCGTCTTGACATCGAGCCGGAGTTGTCGGTGGTTCGTGAGTTGGTGAATGGTTTGCCGACGATCTCACGCCGACGATTTGAAAGCTCGGCATTCGTCGGCCTCGATTCGGTCCTGGTGCTGGGCGGTTTAAGTAGGCAAGTAGGGTTTCAGGGTGACCGACTTTTCCCGGGTAGCAATTTAACGACATCGCGAAACGTGCGTGATGATCAAACCCGGCTCTTTGTTTTCTTACGATTGAGGAACGTAGGCGATGGCAAATCGGAACCGATTAGCGAAGTGGCGACGCAAACAGATGTATCGTCGGGGTTATGAGTCTGGCCAGATTAGCGCCAACGAGGCGGATTTGAAGGAATATTACGACGCAGGCAAGGAAGCTGCCGAGCGTGGCGATCCTTGGGAAGAGGCATTCGAAACTCGTTGGGAAATGGAAGGTTTTGCAGACTTGATCGATGAGGATGGCGGTTACGACCTGGCGGATATGGACGAAGCTGACATTGATGAGTCGGACGAAGACGAGGATTAGGACGGGTTCGTTTTCTTGTGTTCTTTCAACAGAGCTTCCCAATCGATTTCGCCATTGCGTCGTTTGCGATCGGCTTCAAGTTGTGCCTGTCGTTTTTTGTTTTCTTCTCGCTGTTGTTCTATACGGCGGTTGTAGTCATTGATGACTTTTTTCTGCCGTGCCTGCATAGCTTGGAAAGGATCTGGGTTCTGTGTTTTTTTTGGCGATTGCTGTGAGTTGACGGGGACTGGCCATGTAGCTGGATTGCGTGTGTTGACTGCGTTTGATCCTGTGATCTTTTTTGCTGCAATTGCTCCAATTCCTATGGTGCCAATTGTGACGACGATTGGCATTAGCACAGCTACGCTTGCAATACACAATGCTACGATTGCCAATGCTTTTCTGCGTTGGTTGTAAACGGCAAAACCTACTGCGATGGCGGCGAACAGCAGACTCACAATGGCAAGCGGTATGGCGATTAGTCCAGCGGCTGGAATCCAGCATATGACTAAGGCTGGTACGGCGATCCAGATGGCGGCGATCGAAAAGCCGATAACCTCGCCTGATGATTTGGGCGTTTCTTGCGCGTGCGTTTTTGGTTGATCTTCCGGAATCATGCGCTATACAATACCAATTGCAATGGCATTTCGATATGGTTTTCGGGAACTATAAATCATGGGCAAAATAGGCAGGCCGCAAGGCAATCGTGAGCGTATTAGTATCATGATCGATCGGCGTTTGCTCGATCGCATCGACAAGCCCGGCCCACAGAAAAACGGCTCGCGGTCTGATCGCGTTAATGAATTGTTGTGGCGTGCGGTGGTTTTCGGACCTAATGAACAAGAAAAATGTGACATTTTTTCTCGTTGGTCAGTTTTTGGCGAAGCTCTTAAGTCTTTGATTGACAAGTAATTGCATTTTTATCCACAGCGGCTTTAGTTATACATAACAGTCATTATCGGACTAATGGCGGGGTGGTAAAATGGTGTGCGTTTATAGGTTGCGGTGCTGCTCTATGCATGCTCAAAGAAAAGGCTCTGACGCAACTCTTTAATCGCAAGCCATACAAAAGCACCGCGAAAGGCACGTTTTGTTGGTCATGGTATCGCGATTTTTGGGTATTCGGTTACCTGGCGCTCGGGGACTGTGTGGACGCGTGGTTTGACGTCGAATGGCTGGTTGTGCTGACGTATTGATTGAGTGGCTAAGACGCCAGCGGCGACGCTCATGCGAGCATCGTTTGGCGTCGCGCCGTCATTGTGGCCAGTGCGCACGAAGCGCAGGAAATCATTGATAATTTCAGGATCCGCACCGCCATGTGAGCCTTCGCGCGTGGGAATGGTAATCGTCTGGTGCTGATTAAGCTGGGATGCGATACGTTTTGTCCATAGATGAATTTGGGCTTCGTGTTCGTCGGAAGAATGATCGCCATAATTTTCGATTCGGCCTTGTGTGCCGATGATCGTGTAATTGCGTTGGCCATCAGGGGTGTAATGACACTGTGTGTATGACGCTTGCACGCCGTTGTCCAACTGCATCAGCATCATGGAATGGTCTTCGACATCGATCAGCGGGCTAAGGCCTTTTTGTGTTAATGGAGGCCAATTGTCTTTGTTGAACGCCACGCTGGATTGCTCATGGTCAGCGCGGCGATCTTTAACCTGGTTGTAAACACTGAGTTTGCCCATGCCCACAACGCGCCTGGTGTATCCGCCGCCGAACCAGTGGATCATGTCAATGTCATGGGCCCCCTTTTGCAGGAGCAAGCCGGTGCTATAGCGTTGCTCGCTGTGCCAATCTTTGAAATAGGCATCTCCGCCATAGTCCACGAAATGCCTGCACCAAACAGCTTGTACTTGTCCGATTGTGCCTTCGTCAATGATCTCTTTGATTTTCTGCATGACGGGAAAGAACCGCATGTTGTGGCCGACGTAAAGTTTACCGCCGTACCGCTGAGCCGTATCGAGTATGCGGTCGCAGCCTTGAATCGTGATGGCCATCGGCTTTTCAAGATAAACAGCCAGGCCGCGCTCCAATGCCGCTACCGCATGCTCCTCATGCAGGTAATCAGGCGTTGTGATAAATACCGCATCCAATTCGGCTCGATCAAGCAGTTCGCGGTAATCGTCGCAGACCAATAGCTCGCTGCCAAACTCTTGTTGGTATTCGTCGCGCACTTGTGCATCGCGATCACAAATGCCGACAAGCACCGAGCCCTCGTCGGGTTGGTTAGCCAGCTTAACGATGCGTCCGCGATTGCCCGCGCCGATAGAACCTATGCGAATCATTCGATTTCTAACCTTTCCAAAAACATGTTTAGCTTTAATCGTGTTGGCCAGCGACGCTATTGCACCCATTGCATTCGTTGCGTCATTTCTTGCATCCAGTGGCCGCATTAGAAAACACGAGACCAAACCTTTGGCCAACGTTCAATGACGACTTTGGTTTGCGTGAAAAATTCAATGGCGTGTCGCCCTTGACCATGCAAGTCACCGAAGAAACTATCTTTCCAACCTGAAAACGGAAACGGAGCCATCGGAGCAGCCACCCCGATATTAACGCCGATATTTCCTGCTTCAACACCAGTGCGAAAGTTTCGCGCCGCTGCGCCATCGGTGGTGAAGATACAGGCCATGTTGCCATAACTTCCGCGATTAATAAACTCGATGACATGTTCGAGATTATCGAAATGCATCAGTCCCAGGACCGGCCCAAACAACTCGCAGCCGACGAGTTCGTGATCGGGCGCAATGCCATCGATGATCGTTGGGGCCAGGAAGTAACCGTTGTCACCACCGTCGACGGCTGGTTCGCGACCATCGACCAATAGATGTGCCCCACCGCGGTCGAGATCGCCGATGGCGTGTGTCAATCGGTCGCGACTTTGCGAAGTGATCACGGGTCCCATGTCAACATCATCGTCAAGCCCGTTGCCAACTCGGCGCGATGAAGCGGCGTCCGTGATACGGTCCACAAATTGATCACGGCCGTTGCCGACGGTTATCGCCAATGATGCGGCCAGACAGCGTTGACCGGCACAACCGAATGCGGAGTCGGCCACGATACGTGTGGCGGTATCCATGTCGCAATCAGGCATGATAACGACAGGATTTTTCGCGCCGCCCTGGCACTGCGCACGCTTTCCACCGGCAGCGGCTGTGGCATACACATGTCGAGCCACCGACGTCGAACCGACAAAGCTGATGGCTTTTACCAACGGGTGTTCCAACAAGGCATCGACCGCTGGCCGACCGCCATGGACTAGATTCAACACGCCGGGCGGCAAATCCAACTGTTCAATCAATTCGAAAATCAGTTGCATCGTCAACGGCACACGTTCTGAAGGTTTAACGATGTATGTATTTCCGCAGGCGATTGCATAGGGGAGAAACCAGAATGGAATCATGGCCGGAAAATTGAAAGGACAAATCGCGGCACACACACCTAACGGCTGGCGTACCATGAATTCGTCGACACCACGAGCGATGTCCTGTGAAAATTCACCTTGCATCAATGTGGGAACACCACAAGCGGCTTCAATGTTTTCAATTGCGCGTTTGAGCTCACCATGCGACTCGGCCAATGTTTTGCCGCACTCGGTTGTGATCGTCGTCGCTATCGCATCGGCGTTTTGTTCCATCAACATCTTGAGCTTGAACAGCGGTTGAATGCGATCGCCTGCGGGCATCGATCGCCAACCCGCGTAGGCGTCATGAGCTGCGCGAACGGCAAGGTCTATTTCTTGAACGTCGGACAACGGCGTATGTGCAATGACCGCCCCGTCAGCAGGATTGTGCACCGTCAATGTGTCGGAGCTTGACGAGTGACGCCACTGCCCTGCCACATAATGCCGCACTATTGTTTCGGAAGAAGTTGCTAAGTTACTACTAGTCATGGTCGAATGATTCCACTACGAATTAAAGACATACTGACAAGGCCAACGATGGCAGCCGCCACAAAGCCTAAAGCGATGGGACGTAATCCCAATTGCCTTAGTCGCGACAATCGTGTGCCTAACCCAACGGCCGCCATGGCTAACGCCAGGCAAATCACGGTTAACTGACTGCTCCAATCTAAAAGTTGTTCCCACCACATCGACGGCAAGAGGCCGAATGCTTTCTCACCTTGATCGCCTACGGTGCGCAGGATCACCATCACGACAAACATGACAATAAACCCAGGCACGACCCGCCACCAGGACGGCGATGCCACGGTGCCACGCTTGCGAAATTTCACAGCCAACAGAGGCACCAATCCCACGATGCAAAGATTCCGCAGCAGCTTTGTGACCGTGGCCACTTCCAACGCTCGCGGTGCGTCGTACCATTGGCTGTACAGCAGTGATGCGGCGGTGACCTGGGAAGTATCGTGGACTGCGGTGCCTAGAAATAAACCCGCTTGTGTGGGATCGCCCGCAAAAATGGTATGGCTCAACCAGGGATAAATGATCAAGGCAAGAAGTCCAAATAGCGCCACGCAACCTGCGGCATAGCTGACTTCATCATCCTTGGCTCCAATCGCTGGCGCGGTGGCTACGATCGCACTGACTCCGCATATGCCTGTGCCGACCGCGATCAGACACGACAGTTGGGGCGAAAGACCAAGCAACCGCCCTGCTATTTGCACGACAATGACACCCGTTGCCACACATGCCAACACCAAAGGGAGCGCCGTCCAGCCGATCATTCCAATCGCGGACAAACTCAAACGTAATCCCAACAACACGATGCCCAGTCGCAAGACATAGCTCGAACACCAACGCAAACCAGCTTCATAGGTTTTGGGTAACGTCACCATGTTGGTTAAGACAAGGCCGAGCACGATCGCCAGTAACACGGGACTGACTGGCACACCGAAGCCACCTCGTTCAGTTTGTGCCACGAGTTTGGCTAAGCCGTAGCCCAACACGGTAATGATCGCGACAAGAACCAAACCCGGTGCCAGCAAAGCCGCACGTTCTAACACGCCGGACATACCCTTGGCTTGAGTTTGTTTACTGGCTACCGTTTCTTCATGAGGCCAATATTCATAATAGTCAAGGTAACGAGCGACCTCAGGATTTGTATACGGGTTCTGCGACATGAGTCAGATGACCTCCTGCTGGCGATCGATTACTTCGCCAAAACGTCGCAGAACCGGCTGCGGCAGATCGCCATACACATCTTTCAAGCCCGCATTGATGCGCTCATTACTAAGCTCAAACAAGCTATTGCCTTGAGCATCGCATTCCACAATGAACGGCCCCATCGACGAAACTTCCAGAACCCACATGGCTTGAGCAATGCCTAATTCTTCAAGCCAATGCACCGCAGGAATATGTCGAATCGCATGGCCATAGGTTGCACCCAGGCCGTACCCGACCGTGGTGAGATAGACCGCACCGTGCGGCACAAATAGTCGGCGATAGTCCTCGCTACTTAAACCTGCTTTACCAATGATGACCTTAACGCCACTGCGTTCAAAAAATCGATTGAACCATTTACCAAATCGAAACGATGCGGTGCCCGTCACAGCCTTGACGTCATATTGTCCATCTTCACGACGTGCCGCGGCGGGCGAACAATGAAAATTGGCATTACTGATTTCATGCAATGGCACCGGCGGTTCGATCCCATCATCAAGCCAGCGTTTATACAAACCTTCGCGGCCAGTGAAAATCGTGCCGGTTAAATAAACCATGTCGCCCAACTGCAGCTTGCGCAGCTCAGCGGGATCGACCGGACACGTTAAGTCCACGCGTTTCATGGCCAGGTGATCGATATCAATGGGACTGGTCGTCATCTTAAAACCCCTCCCGTCGATGATGTTCAGTGAACCACTTGGGATCAGATCGAAACTCGACTGAGCCATTGGCATTGATGCGAGCCGTGGCACGTCGGGATGCGAAACAAAAAGTATGCATAGCCACAGGCATCCCGCCGGTGTGGGCATAGGCAACTTCAATGTGAGCATCAATGACGGCACTGTTGCCCACAAAACCCATTGGGCCCATGCCGATACGGTTACCCAGGGATTTAATTTCTTCTTCAAGTTCAGCGACTTGCGGATCAGGATGACGATCACCAACCGTCCGCAGGCACGCTGCTTCTTTGGCGATACGCATCGTTGTATCCTTGCAACCACCGATGCCCAGCCCTACCACCGCCGGTTGACAAGCCATACCACGGCGACCAAATTCCACAAATGTATCCAGGAAAAATCGCTTGATGCCATCGATACCATCTGCCGGAAACAGCATTCGATAATCACTGCCGAATAGTCCGCCTTTGTGGACCGTGGTGATTTCCATCCAATCGACGTCGGGTTCAAAACTGTAATCAATCTCAGGTGCAAAGATGCCCACGTTGTTGTCGTGATCCTTGCGTGTGAGCGGATGTACCCGGTTGGGACGCAGTGGTATTTTTCGCGTAGCTTCGGCGGTGGCGCGTCGCAGTGTACGTTCCAATCGAACGAACCCCGCCCCCATCGGGCAATGCTCGCCGATTTTTACATACCAACGCGGTAGTCCAGTATCGCCACACATAGGTCGGCCGTCTGTCTCTGCCGTGGTGTAGTTTTCGCTAATCTGTTCGAGTACGAATAGCGACAACGGATTGCGTTCGGTTTTCGTCGCATCACGGATACCGTCCTTGAAATCAACCGGGATTGATATTGCCGCATTGCGCATCAATGTCATGGCTGTGGATTCGATGATCGACCAGTCTGGGCCAATCGTTGCGTCCGCATATTTTTTTGTAAGTTGAGCGTGCATGGTTTTATTCTGTGATGTCATACCGAGGGACTCCCGGATGTTGTTTCTTGATCGTGAATACAACTATCCAACACCGCACGGATGTCGGGAGCATCTTCCAGACTTTTGACAGCATCTAGCACACGTTGTGATACGCCATCCTCAAGCCCGGCATAACGACAACATTCTTCAAGCTTGTGGCTGACGTCTTCATCCGTGACAAGCTTGGGGTCAAGCACCTGACGGCGCGAAACATGGTGACGCAATTCACGCCCATCACGGGTACGAACGATGAGAACCTCGCGCAGATTAAAATAGGAAGGGAAGCCGTCCTCGACCGGATCAGATGGTGGTACCGCATCCATATGCTTGTGATAGATCACACGGCGAGCCAGATCGGCGACTTCTGTATCATCGCGAACCTGGTCGTTGGTGATTTGCATCAGTCCCGCCTGGCGTCGCAATAAACCAACCGCCGCACCATAGGCGGTGCTGAACTGGGCGTTTACTTGCGGGGTTTCACCCAGTTCAAACGGCGCATCGACCAGTGCGTCGCCAGCAGGCTTCTGATAGACCTCGACACGATCGATATTGTCTGCGGTTAGCCCGTGCTGCGTGGATAATTGAATCGCGGCTTGCGTGATAGCATGCGTTGCACCGCAAGCGGGAAAACGTTTGATCGAGGCACGCTCAATTTCGTAAAAGTCCCGAGGCTCTAGAAACGTTTCAGGTGTCGGCAAATCAGTTAACCCGCTGAACAATCGGAAAAGACCAGCCTCGCTGCCTTCCAAGGCACGATGCCCGCCGGTCACGCCGCGTTGGGCTAATGCAGACGACCACATGGCTGATCTTGCCGCGAAACCAGGTTGCAACCGCTTGGCCAACGACATGTCAAACAACGCTTGCCTTGAGCCAGAAGCCTGTGACAAACATAAGCCAAAGGCTTGAACCGTTTGATCCACACTCATGCCTCGCACTCGACAAGCCGCCGCTGTGGCACCGAACCCGCCAATCACGGAACTGGAAAAGAAACCGTGTATCCGCGTGTCGTCGCTACTGGCATTAATCGCGCCGATTCGTACACCCACTTCGACACCCATGATCACTGCCTCAACCAGGGTCCGACCAGTCGCACCGGCTAACTCTGCACCAGCCAGCGCTGCGGGAAATACTGAGCACATGATGTGTACCCCGCCGGGCAAATGAATATCGTCGTAATCCAGAGCATGGATCATCGCGCCATTGAGAAACGCTGATTGCGGTGCGGGCAACGCATCTCCCCAAACCAATGTATGTGCTTCACCGCAACCGCCCCACTCACGCAGTTGCGCCCGCGTCGGTTCGATGCCAGGTGCAGTGTGTCCAGCGATAGCCACCGCCAATGTGTCGGTGATGAGTTTGCATGCGGCCTGGCGCGCAGGAATCGTAATCGCATCGGATGTTGTTTCGATCGCTAGCCGTGCCGCGGCGCGCGTTAATCCCATCTCTGCGGATTTGTCGTGCTGATCATTGGGCAATGTGTTTCGTGTGGTATTCATGACTGATTTAGTTTTGTGCGTCCGAATGATCTTTCAGTATCAGATCTACCGCATCATCGAGTTGTTGTTGCGCGGCGCGAACATGCTGCCGTCGTTCTGATTGATCCGCTTCTGCCTGATCCGTTCGTTGGGACCGAGTTTTAATCATGTGGCGTGACGACATCGCTGCCGGTTCGCCGGGGCCGTCGTGGCGAGCTACCGCCGAAACAGGATCGAGTAATTCACGCACCGTGGACGTATCGAGACGAGGTGGTGTTTCACCCAAACCCTCAGCCGCGCTATCCAGTAATTCGCCCGTGGCTTCGTACGCGGGGATTTCCTGTTCACGTGCCAGCCGTACAAAAGTGCCGCAAACACGATGTGCTCGCCGTGGTCCGTAGATGCCATTCTGCACCAGGTGTGCCACCAGATCAGGAGTGGCCGCGTAGCCAGCCCGTGCATGTTCCAACATGCGCGTTGGATTTGGCCGGATGTAACGCAGACTCGCTTCGAGAAGCCCGAACATTTTTTCTGCATGGCACATCCCACGCAAGGCGACTTGCCAGACTTCACAGATCGGCAACATGTCGCCATGAGGTTCGCCCTTAGCGTGCGCGATCGCTTCGTTGGTGAAGCCGATGATACGGTTACCTTCAATGCGAATGCGTTCAAGCTGTGATCCTGAAATGCATTTTTGTGGCATGAATGCACTGACGCCAGCCCAGGCAGGATCGGCTTTCATGTCGCCGACTTCTTCCAAAGTCTTGAGGTTCATGTCCATCGCAACACGCCCTGAGACTAAACCTAAATTAGTCAGCGCGAAAAGTATCATCGTTGAATGGTCCTGTGCCGCTTCGCAATCATAGGCGGGCTCGACCAGATCATGAAGGCCGAGCAGTTGGCCAAACAACTGTCGATCGACCGTGAAGCCCGGGCCCGCGAGCGCTCCGCATCCGCCTGTGTTGCGATTGGTGTAGCGATAGCTCATTTCCAACTGTTCCTGGCCACGTTCAAGATGGTCGTAAACAGAAATGAGATATGCCGCGTATGTGGTTGGTTGTGCATGCGAAAGGTGCGTGTACCCTGCCATGACAGTATCCACATGGGCCTCGGCGATACTGAGCACGGTACGACGCAACTTGATCAACACGTCGAAGACATCCAGCAATTTTTCGCGAAGTTGCAATCGTGACATCGGCTCTTGAAGCGTGCGTCCGTAACCAACCAGACTGCCTAAGTCTTCATCACCACCAACAGCCTCGATGGCAGTCTCTTCACCGCCATAACCGTAGCGACCTTCCGAAGCGATTTTTCGTAACCCCGAAAGCAATCGGCCGGCCTGTTCTAACGTGATGACACCTCCACGATGAAGCATGATCAACCATGCGAGATCGCTGGCAATGCGGTACGGCAAGGGGTTGAAAATTCGCGTCAATTCTGAATCAAGTCGCTCGCAACAATCCCAGTATTCTTGAGCTTGCGGCACACCGGGGCTGTGGCGGTGATGGTTCGGATCGCGTTGAAAATCGGTCATCGTGCTATTCATGATTCGCTCTTTCGAAAGAATAGGTTCACGCATGGAATGCATGCCACTACATGGTGTTTACTTGGTGATCAGTCGGGATGTCGTTTGTCCCACAGTGTTCGTCAGTTGAATCTCGATTGTGTTCGAGCCCGCGCTGGGCCAAGCAAAGTCAGAGATATAACCGCCCTTCCATGCTTGCCAATAAGTCTGAGACATCATCTTTGATGGGTTGGCGCCGACGGTTGGTTTTATGTTTGCAAGTTCACGCGGTGAGGCGTCCATCCCCATCGATACCGGTTGATGAATCGGGTCATAGACTCTTAAGCGATTCCCAACGCGTTGCGTCCAAGGCCCAGGGTTCCACGAGTAACGCGCGAAATCTCGTTGCCAGCGATACGCCGCATGGTTGGCATTTCGCCAACTCGTCAAGAATATGCCCGACACTTGCCCGGGATACTCGCGACTCAGATCATTGAGTAGATAACACCAATCGATCACGCCTTCACGTTCACGTGTCTCTGCGGGACTACCGACAACCGTAAAACCGCGTTCGAGAAAAACGCGAGTCATTGCTTCGCTGCGGCCGGGATCGCGGCGATAGGTCCAAACGTTGATGACCCAGTCACGATCAATTTTATCCAGAGCGTCATAGCTGTAATATGGCGCATTGTAATTTAACGCCCAACCTCCATGCAGAGGCGTTAACGTGTCATGCCAGATCATCCGTGTGCCTTGATAACCAGCATCGAGTGTGGTTTGACGCAAGCGTGCCAGTAGATCGGCGAACAAATCGCCGGGCGTTTGGCCTTGGGCCATGCGCTGCCGATCGCGCCCATCGCGCCCTAGTCCAATGATCTCGTCCTGATTAAGATGAATAATATTCGGATCAAGTTGCTTGAGCGTTTCCTGCAGCGCGGTTTCGGTTAAGGCAAAAGCTTCAGGCTCACTGATGTTTGTGCTGTAGGTTTCCTGATGATGACCGCGTTGACGATACAGATAGTTGTAATTTAGAAGTACGATGGAACCATTGGGAATGCGACTGTCAGCGGTGCGACTTATCGCAAACGGCTTGAGTAAACGTAACGGCGAAAACGGCAGCCGAGAACCGCCCCACTCGATCTCGCCTTCAATGACAAAGTCGCGTCCCATTTCATAGCGAGCTTGACCTTTTTCATCGGTTGCCCATACGGGATTGTTCGCGCCCAGCAGTGGAATCACCGGCGTTAAGCCGTCAGTATCGGGAGCCAAACCACTGTCGAGTTTCACAGGGCGACTGCGAAACGCATCAACCTTTGGCCGCAGGGGTACGGCATGGGTACCGTCCAATCTATACGGTTCATTCTCACACAGGTTCGCGGCATACCATTGCAAGGTCTCACGGACCGGCATCGGGTTGCGGAAATTAAACCCCATCGGCACAGGTGTGATCTGCCACTGGCGACACAGGGCAAAGATCTCTTGCCATTGTTTTTGAATGTAAGGCTTATCAAGTTTGTACCATGCTTCGCGAGCATCGAAGGCGATGGCATTTACTCGCAGTCTGGCAAGACGTGGTATCCATTGTTGGTAATAGGTATCGGGATCGTCGACCGGCTTCCAGGTCAGCAAATGATGCACCATTCGTAGCGACAACGCAGGCCAATCGATGACCAGTGCGGATTCGATCTTGCCTTGTCCCAAACGCAGGCGTTCGCCTAACTCTTGTAAGCCGTAGAACACACCGCGATCGTCTTGCGCATAGACGGTGACACCATCATGGCGAATGTTCAGGACGTAACCTTCTTCAGGCAACGTTTCAATTTGTTGCTTTAACAGCACATCGTCGTGTAATTCATCGATGTCTGACAATGTCTGAGCCAGCGGTTCAATCACAACATCAGCGGTGATTGCTTCTTTATCATTGACCCATCGTGGGGAATAATCACGCAAGCCATCCAGCAATATATGCGGGTCAACGTTGGCCGAATCGGACTGATCAGAACGGGGCGTTCCCACGCGAACAGTCAGTGAATCATGCCAGACAAACGCTTGGCCATCACGCCGATGTTCGTATTGCGGAAACGTCACCTTGCCTGAATCACTGATGTCGTAAGCGATTTGCGAAGGCAATTGAGTAAGTTGCCGCAACATCGGCTGGCCGATCGAGCAATCAATACGGCCGGGTCCGCCGAATTCAAACTCAAGCACCAATGCCACCGCGCGCGCCGGCACTTTCAGATGCGTTTGTCGAACCAATGCCTGTTCCATCGGCAGACGATCCATTTTCCATGCCACGGGTCCGGGCACGTTTTGTCCTGCGGCATCGGTCCAACGAGCCCGCCAAATCAAACGGGGCAACAACTGTTCAGCTTGCCCGAGGTATTCGATGTCTTGCTCACGAGGCAACTCTTCAACCCGAGTTGGAACAGGCATGCTTGTTATCTGGTAGGGAACTTCCAAATATAAAACATCACCCGGGACAACCTTGTATTGTGGGCTATGAATAATTGCTTCTGATTTTCGGCCTTGCCCGTTGTATTTCCAAAGCCTGTCGCTGTTGTACGCACGCACGTTTAGCGAAGATTGGATCTTGGTTTCAATATGCCAATCGGCGTTTTGACTTTGTTCGTTGGATGGAACAGGTGCGATCAAAGTTTGCGTCAGCGGTGCGCCGATGGTCGGCCAGTTCGTGTGTGAATCGGGTAACGATACCAGTGCGTATGCATGAGATACTGACAAAGGTGGCACTGAATCGATCAGTCGAAAGCTAAGCCGTCCGCGATTTAGATAAGGCTGCTCGCCGATCGGTTCGATGCGAATCTGTGCTGGTTTTTGCCACACGTTTTGATCTGCGTCATAGTGCAACACCATGACAGAATCCGGATCGATGCCTTGTTGGACCAGCGCGTCGCTGTGATAGACCCCTTCGCCCACCTCGACCACGTCGCCCGCTTCCAATGCGCGATACGGCGTGCGGATAGTGATCGGATAAAACCACGACGCGCCTTTTGGCTCATGCATTTCAGCCAAGGCTGATACCCCCATGCTTAACATGCTCAACGGAAATAAACATCCAAAGAGAATGAACGACCGTAGTAACGGACACACCGATAAATTGTGGTTTAAAACACACTGCATAACTTCATAATCCACTAGATTTTTCAAGAATCGCACAACGAACGCAGGCCAATCAAGGTTTCGGCAGGTTGCTCCATCGCCACCAATTGGCCTGTGTCACATGATCGCCGATCAGATCTTCTGTCGGCATTACCGTGACATGCATATCGACCCACAGCACATTTGAATTGCCACTGTGACGATTGGAAGGCGGGTATCCCAATGGGTGAGCATTTGCGACATAACCTAATACCCCGGTGCGCCCAGGCGTGTCAGTCACCATCAGCGTCTCGCTCGGCCTTTCCACCCAATCCAAGGCAGTCGTGTGGAAGTCAAAGTAGGAAGGCGTCGCACCCGACAAGCGATTTAAGCCGAAGGATAAAAAATAGAAATTCCAACCGTAATGAATTCTTGAAGGGCCTAACCGCTCGATTGGGTCGGACACCCATTCAAACGGCGCGACATCTTCGGTTGGGCATTTAAAAATTTCCCTTCCTTGCACCCCGGCTTGTTCGAGATGTTCATTCCAGTTCAACCAGCCGGGATCATAAAGCGATCCTGATCCCCGCGCGTGTGCTGGCGGGAAATAGTCTTCGTTCTCATTGAAGTAGACCTGCACGCCGATTCCCATCTGTCGCAGATTGCTGGCACAGGCAATCCGCCGGGCTGCTTCTCGTGCTGATTGCAACGCGGGTAATAAGATGGCGATCAATAATGCGATGATCGAGATGACGACCAACAGTTCGATCAACGTGAAACCACGTCGGGTCAGCATACTCCGTCCTTTCCAATTTAAGAACCTACTTACGGTCTGCTGTGTCTATAACCGGGCGTCGGCAAACGATCAGGCGGATTTTTTGCGTCGCATCAAAGCGACCAGGCTGATCAATCCCATTGCCAGCGTTGAGGGCTCAGGAATGTTGTTGACCAGAGGATTGGTCAGGTTGCTTGCGGTCGCATCGATATAGAGATCATCGATGTACACCGGGCCGGCCGCGGCAAAATTGTTCTTGAAAAAGAGTGAAAGTATGTCGTTGTCGATAGGCGGATTGGCTGGATTTGAGTTACGGAAACTAAAGTCCGTCTCAGCTCCAATGGTGATCTGTGTCACACTGCCATACGAGCCTCCCTGGATGTAAACCTGATACTCGTCCTCCGCAGCATCAACCACGATCCAGGTGTTGAACCAGACATCGACCTGCCAATCCTGATCGGTATCTTTTTGGCCGTAGTCATTGACTTCCAGGTCTAACGTGGTATCCGTGCCGGAAGAAAACCCTTCGATAACAACTTGCGTTTCAAAATCACCAAAACCGGTAGCCGTCGCGGCATCAGAGTTTCCAAAGTTAAAGTTGCCCGCAGTGTCCGCTCGACGCCAGCGGAAGAAAAAGGTGCCCGTATCACTGTTGCTGATGGTGGCTGCCTTGGAGGCACCGGTGTTGGTTCCTGTTAAACGTCCGACCTGGTTAACTCCGCCTGCTGGATCAATCGCAGCTTGGGCCCCGGCATCCGCAGTCCAACCGTTTATGCCGTTGATGCCAGCGTTTATGGTGAACGCAGGCGCTTCAAAATCTTCAACGAGAACGTAATCGGCATGAGCGGTTTGGCTAACAGCCAAGCCCCCTGCTGCGACCAATGCAAGTAGACCACTTAACGTTGATTTTTTTTTGCTGACCATCATGACAATCTCCTTTGAATTCAAAATAGATATGACCCAAACCTCGAAAACTTGTAAGTATTGTGAAACTGGAATGCTTAGCCGACTTGGCTTGATTCCCTGACAATCAATTCCGGGACCAATGACACACGCTCACGCGATGGTTTCGCGTCACGCAGTTGTTCGCTTAACGCACGAACGACCTCTCGCGCTAACAAATCCTGGGGCTGCTCGATCGTGCTCAGTGGTGGCTCGTAACACTCTGATTCGATCAGGCCATCAAATCCCACCACCAACACATCGTCAGGGATTTGTCGACCTGTTTGACGAAGCCCTCGCATGAGTCCGAGTGCCACGTGATCACTACTGGCAAACACCGCATCGAGATCGGGATACGCTGCGACCAACTCATGGGCTGCGGCGAGCCCCAGTCGCGGCCAGGAAGCTGGCTCCCCTAACGCGGACACATCCATTCGATGAATTCGTCCTTCGCTGGCGCTGCGACCCGTATCGGTGTAGGCCTGAAGGAATCCTGTGATACGCTGAGCCACACTCAGGTTGTCACCAGCAGGCACCAGTAACACAGGCCGTCGACCTTGATCCAATAGATGACGAGTCGCCCGACGTGCGCCTTCGGCGATATCGACCACCACCTGGGCGATCTCCAAACCCGGCACTTCAACTTCGGTCAACACCACAGGCACGCCCGACTTGGCCAATCGTTCCAAGTGGCTGTTTTGTGTGAGGTGCCCCCGGGATGCGATCACCAGTCCATCAACCTGGCGTGACAAAAATTCCTTGACGTATTGTGATTCTTTCTCCGCACAGCCTTCGCTGGTTCCGATGAAAACGTGGTACCCACTGGCGAGCAGTAACTGTTCAATCCGCTCAAGCATGCGCATGCGTACGGGCGTGGTTAATCCGGAAACGATCAACCCGATCGACGTGGTCCGCTGCATGCGCAACCCGCGGGCCACTTGATTGGCTCGGTACCCACGACGGCGGGCAATCTCCATCACACGCTCTCGCGTCGCTTGGCCCACCCTGGCACTGGTCGAGCTGGCGTTCAAGACTTTTGACACCGTCGGGGTTGTTACCCCGGCTTCGACGGCAATGTCTTTTAATGTCACACTCATAAAGCGGCCTCGGTATTGATTAAACGATTTTCTAAATTGGGCAATCGTTTAATCAAAGCATACCGAATACTTCTCGGGCCGTCAAGAGGTTGCAATAATGACTCGGAATTTTCTTGAATTAGCCCCGATAACCACCGCTCGCCGCCGTTCTTGGAAGCCCCCCGTGCGTGTATGGTGCTGGGGAGCTGGGGTCAGCCAAGGGTTTGTTTGATGGCAACATGTCGCCCAAGAGCAGTGCAGTGGCTCACGGGAAAATGCGTGCGCTCCATGCATGACATCGAATCCACAATGCATGGCCCGGAGCGATATTGCGGGCCACGGCCTGGAATGATCAAAGCCAGCGAATTGCCCGGTCATACACATTGCACGAAGTACTGATGCGTTAGTTACCGCCTTTATGGAGGCGTGTGTGCCTGTGTTTGACGCACGGCCCACGCCTCCATAACAGCGGCGGCTAACGAGATAACCACGCGCGTGGTTTTTGTGGGATGGGTATATCACTCGTGTCCGCAGAATGTTGATGCGATCACTGGGTTTTGCTACGATTTCAGAAAGATGCTGTGGCCGAAATCAGGGGCTTTAGCTTGAATCACACTAGGCTTGTAACTGTTTTTCCAAACACAGTTTCGGCGGCTAACAAATCACGCCGATGTTGGAGCGATACGCGTTCATTTTCCATATGATGTGGCATGAACGAGGTCGGGCCGAAGGGGGAGCGAGGGATGACCGAAGGAGGCCTGAAGATGAGCCTTAAGATGGGCCGGAAGATGGGAGCCGGGGATGGATTAAATGGTTAAGTGGTCATGGGGTCATGATCACAGGCAAAGAGGACAGGGCCTTGAATCCTCGGTGTCCGAACCGGGTATGATCGTAAGCCGAAACGGAGTGTAATGGCTGAATCCGCACACCTGCAATCAGAAAATGTCGCTGAGGAGCCCAAGCCAGCCGTGCCACCGACGCGGGGTTACAGCAAGGCCCACCGCGCCCAAAATAGCGAACCAAGCAGCACTGACAATAGCGCTCATAGCGAAGGTGACACGCACCACGATCGGGATGATATTGCCGTTACGCCCATCGCGCCCAATCACAGCTCCGACAGCAACAACATGATCGACGCGACGATTCAACGGGACTGCCGACGACCGCAGGACGGTATCGCCTCTGTCAATGACAGCGGTTTTGTCCAGCAGGCACGCCGTGGCTTGGACCGCGCGGTAGCCACCTTGTTTGCCGAGCAAAAAGAGGCTGGCTATTGGTGCGGAGAGCTCGAGGGTGATTCAATTCTCGAAAGCGAATACATCCTGCTCAAATGGATCATCGAGCAGGAGGACGACCCACGCCTGCCGAAAATTGCCAACTACCTGCGTGGCCTGCAACGTGACAATGGTGCCTGGGTGCAATACCCCGGCGCTGCTCCGGATCTGAGTGCGACGGTCAAGGGTTATTTTGCACTCAAGTTAATGGGTGACGATACCAACGCGCCGCACATGGTGCGTGCCCGCGAATTGATTTTACGACTCGGCGGTGCTGAACGTTGCAACAGCTTTACGAAGTTTTATTTGGCCGCGCTGGGACAGATCCGTTACGACGCGGTGCCGTCGATTCCGCCGGAAATGATTTTCCTGCCGCGCTGGTTTTATTTCCATCTGGACAAGGTCAGTGCGTGGACGCGCACAATGATCACGCCGTTGGCGATTGTGACCAGCCATCGCCCGACGCGCACCCTACCGGCGCATCATTGCATTGATGAGCTGTATCTGGATGAACGGGCTCGTCATCGTTTGCTGCCCAACGGCGACGCCCATCGCACGTGGTCGAAAATTTTCATCTCGCTCGATCGCATACTCAAGCTCGTCGATTCCGCGGGCATGACACCGCTGCGCAAACGCGCGCTGTTGCGCATCGAAGAATGGCTGATCGATCACACCGATCGCAGTGATGGCCTGGGCGCGATATTTCCGCCGATGGTGTACATCCTGATCGCGTTGCGTTGCCTGGGTTACAAGCCGGATCATCGCCTGGTTAAGGAAGCCCACAAACACCTTGACGATTTGATGATCCACGACGAGGAAAACGACACGATTCGCGTGCAACCTTGCTTCAGTCCGATCTGGGATACAGGCATCGCGGCCTATGCGTTAACCGAAGCGGGGTTCGACCAATCGCATCCCGCAGTGGCCCAATGCTCGCAATGGCTCGTCAGCAAAGAATGCCGCGAGCCCGGCGATTGGATTGCCAATGTGCGGCGCCCCGTCGATCCCAGCGGTTGGTATTTCGAATTCAACAACGGCTACTATCCCGATGTCGATGACACGGCGATGGTCGCCATGGCGCTCAAACGCATCGGTGGCGATGAAGCCGAACAAGCGGCCCGGCGTGGCGTCGAATGGATGCTCGCCTTACAAAACGACGATGGCGGTTGGGCAGCGTTCGATCGCACGCAGGAACGCCCTCTGCTCGAGCATGTCCCGTTTGCCGATCACAATGCGATTCAGGATCCATCGTGTCCGGACATCGCTGGCCGAACGCTTGAGTGCCTGGGCCATCACGGTTTTCTGCCCGATCATCCGCAGGTGGAACAAGCCATCGCATTCATTCGCAGCAAACAAGAACCCGAAGGTTGTTGGTTCGGCCGATGGGGTGTGAATTACATCTATGGCACATGGCAGGTGTTGGCCGGTTTGAAAAGTGTGGGGCAAGACATGGAAGCCGACTGGGTCATGGCTGCGGGTCGCTGGTTTGAAAGCGTGCAGCAGGACGATGGCTCGTTCGGCGAATCGGCAGACACTTACGAGTATCGCACACGCATGGGCCAGGGGCCATCCACCGCCAGCCAGACATCATGGGGCGTTATGGGATTGATGGCTGTGTTCGGCAACGATCATCCCGGCGTGCGCCGCGGCATCCAATGGCTATTAAATCAACAGCTCACCGATGGCCCCAACGCCGGGTCGTGGGACGAGCCATGGTTTACCGGCACCGGCTTCCCGCGCGTGTTCTATCTGCGTTATCACTTGTACCGTTTGTATTTTCCGGTGATGTGCCTCGGCCGATGGTTAAACGCCACGCCATCGACACCGTCGACAACATCAACATCGACATCGTCAACGTCAACTTCTTCGACTTCGGCATCGACACAGACTTCGACACACCGCGATCGTAAGTAATATCGGCGATTGCATTGCAGTAGAACTGCAATAAATACTCATGCTTCGTTTCATATTAGCCACCGGTGAATACCGGGGGGTTCGTCTGAGTAAAAATTTATGACCGCACGAGTTTTTAATAAAATCCGACTCATCTCACGGCCTCATCTCACGGCAACGTCAGTTGTTCGCCCACTACTAATTTACGTGGGTCATGAATGCCGTTGGCTTGTGCGATGTCACGCCAACGCTTGCCATCGCCGTAGTATCGATTGGCAATCGACCATAACGTGTCGCCACGAACCACGGTGTACATCGTCGTAGGCGCTACAGGAACCACCGGCGCAACGGGCATCGGCGCTGCGGCCACGGGTTCTTCGAAGACGGGCGCGGGAGCCGGTTCAATCGTTGTCACTGCGTTGTAATCCGTCGAGGATGATTCAAAAACCGGCAACGAATCATCGTGGCGACTCTCCACCGGATCGGCAAAATCATTTTTCTTGCAGCCAGCCAGACTGACAAGCAACACCAACCCCATCACACTCCACGAAAAACGGATCGACAGATTCGCGGGCCATCGGATTGCCAATCCTGTTGGTGAGGACACGCCAACGGCAGGCTTATTTTCTCGACATATGCGCATGATTTGCTCCTTGCAACCCCCAGCTCCACCACCCCACCACGCGACCTGCCACCAATAGCAGGCACGCACGAAAATAGATTTAACAATTTGTACCGCGCCCCGCCCGTCACGGCAATTACACCTGCCCACATCGGCCTGTTTTGTTGGCCTGCTTCGGCCTGCAATTGCTCGGCTCGGCTCGGCATTACGGCCAAACTGAATAGGCAAACAACGAATGCCGCGACGAAGTCGCATGCCGCATGCAATTACGCCACATGCCATGCATCATAATTATACGGCATGCTTTTTAAAATGGCATACATATGGGCGACACACATCACTCAGCCACGAGCAGGCGATCGCCCATCGTTTCGCGATACGAGGCATCCACGCCCGCATCCGTCACCACATGATCCACTTCATCCAGACCACACACCCGCACCAGGCTGCGCCGTCCAAACTTACTCGAATCCATCAACATGAAACTTGCCGTCGCTTGTCGCAACATCAATTGCTCAACGCGGGCCATGCGCAGATTGATGTTGTACGCGGCGTCATCAAAAATTCCTGCCAGACTAAACAGCAACACATCCGCATGCAGATCAGCCAGACTGCCCGTGGTGATTGGGCCGACCGTCACGCCTGTGCGTGGGTACATACTGCCGCCGAGCAAGAGTATTTCCACCTGTTCATCATCATTAAAATGATTGGCAATTGACAGGCTATTGGTCACGACCTGTATCGGGCGTGCGGTGATTTGTTGTACGGCATAGATCACTGTCGATCCACCATCCAACAACACGGTCATGTGAGGTTGAATCAGCGCAGCGACCAACGCTCCGATGCGTCGCTTTTCCTCGGAATGTTCATCGAGCCGTTGCGTGAGTGTGGCGCTGGTCGGGCGTGGCGAAGCCAACACGGGGCCGCCGTCATGGCCTTGACCATTCATGTCACCCACGTAAATCGCTCCGCCGTGCGTGCGTTTGATCACGCCCCGCTGTTCCATCGCTTCCAGGTCGCGACGAATCGTTGAACTACTCACACCAACCTCACGGGCCAATACATCCAACTCGGCCGTTCGGCGAATTTTCAGCACATCCAGCACACGTTGTTGTCGTTCAACAATCAGCATAATAATTACTAGTCACCCAGACCACACACGCATTCATCCAAACACGCGATCCCATTTCGCACGATTCCAGGCAATTTTTTCCGCAGCCGTCATCGTCGAAAAATCAGGCTCACCGTTCGCATCCAACACGGACTTGGCGGCCGATGTTGGGGTTGTTGTTGGCGTTACTGTTGCCGTTGGCGTTACAGATGCCGAACCTGTCGTTGCCACGGCGGTCTTCGTTTTGCCGCCACCACTTGCGCCATAGTTTGAACCACGCAACGTGGCCATCAGGTCGTCGGACAACGAACGATAGGGACGAATCCCCAGTTTTTCCAACGATGCGTGATACGAACGCACACCCTCCGCAGGATCCGTCACATCGCCATCAGCCAACCAACGCAAATGTTGAATGAACGTCAATTGGTGTTCGCTGTTGTTGATCATTCGGCCATACAGCGCGACTCGTGCGCCGTATTTTTTCGCTTCCCACAATTGATGGAACGCATCAAACGTCGTGCCTGATGAGCCACCCAGAATGCCGACCACCAGCGAACGATCATACGCCGCCAACTGCTCCATCGCCGCAGGCCCGTGGTATGGGATTTTCAAAAACACCGGACGTCCCCGCCCCACCACACCGGCCAACGTCCGCACGATATTGTCGTTGATAAAACGTCCCAGATCAGTCGGGCAAGCATCGCCACAATCATTGGGATTGAAAATTTCCAGGAAATGCCGGAAGCCCTTGCGTTCAGCATCCAGACGAAATTGTTTGTACGCGTTGATCGCTTCCAGATCGCGTTCGAGATTATTGTTGAACGTGATCGAATACAAGCCCAGGTCCGCACCGCGACAAGGCTTTTGACCACCAGCAATGTCTGGCTCGCGACAATCCACTTCGCCACACATGATGTGATCGATGGTGGCAGAGCGAAACGGCCGACTCTTTTCACTGGCATACACGCTACCCATCGCCAGATGGATGTCGGTGGTATCGTTCGCGCGGGCTGCGGGCGTCACGTGGCTGTTTTCGAAAATCCGATCCTGCATCGTCAACACTTCGTTGGTCGATGCGCTCATCAACATGATGTCGACCAGCCCTTGCTTCACATTTTCGCGAATGATATCGCGATATTCCTGCAATGTGCGGAAGTGCCCTTCCTTGGCGTGATGCTCCGGACTCTTACCCGGGGCAGCCATGCCGCCTGCCATATCCGCGTCTTTCGCATCGGCGATGATGAAATCACCACACGCCGGGTTCGCCAGAATGCGCGATAGTTTTTGGTCTAACGATTTATTGGTTGCGGTGCCCATGCAGGCGACCTCCTCTATCACTTGTAACTTCATTCACAAAAAAGCCAACGCACGATCAACCGCGCGTGTTAGCCATAATCTGATTCGTAATCGTCTGCACCATGGCTTCTAACGCCGCATCATTGCTGCGCTGATTTACTTGCACGGGTACACCACTGGCTGTTCCATGCCCATTCCCACCATGATGATCAACCGAACCGCCATTGCATGAGCAACTCGCCGACGCAGGGCTATCACCAAACGAGGCCAGGAATGACCCGTTGTCGTCGCCCACACATCCCTTGTCCACACAAGCTAAACGTTCGTCAGGCAAACCAAATTGTTGCTTCACTTCCAACAACTCTTTCATCTGATTCGGATTCAACACATTGGCATGGCCCAACTGTTTGGTCAGCATCAACACGCGGCAATACGCATCCAGAATTTCCAGTTTGTAATACGTATCAATCAACGTGGCGCTAAACGAAACCGAGCCGTGGTTCCCCATCAACAAACTGTTCGTCTGCGGTCCGATCAACGGCGTCAAACTATCAGGCAATGCCTGCTTGCTCGGCGTGGCATAATGCGCGGTCTGCACTTTGCCTAGAAACACTTCGGCTTCGGGGTGAATGCCTTCGGGCAACGGTATTCCCGCAATGGCGAACGCGGTGGCATGCGGGGGATGCGAATGGATCACTGCGGACACGTCGGGACGTTTTTTATAAATCGCCAGGTGAACTTTCACTTCGCTCGTGCGCTTGCGCCCTTTGCGATTGACTTCGATCTGATCGCCATTGATATCGACCACGCACACATCGTCCGGCTCAAGAAAACCTTTGCTGATACCCGTCGGTGTACACAGCACGCGGTTCTCGCCCACGCGCACCGAGTGATTGCCTTCATTGCCGGCACAGAATCCTTTGATCCAGATACGCCGACCGATCTCGCAGATTTCCTGACGCACTTCGCGTTCCGGCCGATTGTCCCATTGGTTATTCATCATTGTTTTTCTCAATTTAATGCGGCGTCACTATCACGCCGTAGGTCTGACTTTCAATTAGCTCAACTCGATCTGATCTAGTATCGCTGCACAATACGCATCCAACGGCACCTTCTCCGGATGAAACGCGGTGGCCGCTTCCCCGCCTTCACTGACTGCAATCAACTGGCCGGGGCTCGCACCAAATCGATCAAACACCACCAGTGATTCGGGCATCGCAGTCTTGCGACGCACACCGCTATCACGATCGCCGGTTACGCCCTTCAACGCGGTGCTGTCCAAGGCCTCGGCAAGCAGATAGGAACCCGGCTTCATGCTTGCATGCAGCCGACTCATCGTGACCTTGCCTAACACTCGCGCCATGCGCATACTCAAAAACTCCTACAGCCGTTTCAGTTCACTTAAATCACGTGCCACGATCGGTGATACTTTCCCCGCCCCCCCACCATGCATCATTCGATCCAGCATCGCATTCATCACCTTCGGACCAACATGCGGATACTCGATCACCAAGACATTGGCCGCCAAATCTCGCACGCCTTCATCGACCGTGTCTCGGTTCGTCCCCACGATGGCACGAACCGCATCGCATCGATTCGCATAGCAAATCGCCTTGCTCGATGATCGCACGAATAACACGCCACCAGCCAAACTGTGATTCCCCAATCCTGTGGCCAACTCACGCACCACGTCCGTCAACGAGGTACTCGTCATGACCCGGACTTGATCACGCCGTTGTTGCACGGCTGATTGCACCACCGGACATCGTCCATCAATCCACCACAACCACCCTCCCGCATTACCCCGGGACGACTGGCTCGAATTCGTCGTTGTTTGCCCGGTGCCACGTCGAATTTTTTCCGGATGCTCACGCACAAAATCGTTGGCCAACGGCGTGAGTCTTGCATCCGGCCCAATCGTTACCACGCCCGCCCCACCGCCTGCGCTCGAGGCGGATATCGCATCCTGTAATCGTGTAGCCGTCACGATGCCTGACAGCACGGGTTCATTGTTCGCTTTCCCAGTGCCCCCCCCAGTGGCCCCCTCGCTCGTTCCCCCGGCTGCTGGATTTGCAGCACCCACGCCTTGCCCGGCCAATTCCGGAAACTTCGAATAATCCCCGGTGCAAACGCCGATCGGCGGACGGATATCCGCCACTGGTTTTCGCAGCTTCGCCATGACTTCCTGAGCCACACGCTCGATCAGTTGTTGTCGTTGCTTATCGTCCATCGTGTCTTTCAACCGGTACCCAACGCGCTGTTTCGAAAATCAATCGTCCGCAATGCCTAACGTCCACCAACGGGCCGGACAGGTGTCATCATTCAGCAATTCACGCAAGCCTTTGCCATCGCTGGTGAGGATCACTTTGTCGCCGCGCCGTGCTCCGATCTTGTCAATCGCCAACACTGGATCGCCCGACACTTTGCCATTGCTGCCCAGGAATTGGCAGATCAACAAACGCACGCCATCCAACGACGGATGTTTCACCGTGCTCGTTGCTGTGCCTTGTATCAGTGCCATTTGCATCGTGCGGTATTCCTGTCTCGTTTTTCAAACGGTTCCACAATGTCACACCCCTCACACATGGGCACAATATTGTTCATCAAATCATTCGCAGACTTCCGCTGACGCCCATTCGGCGGAAGCGTGTAAACGTCAACGGGTTGGTGATGCCTTCGCCCGTTGGCGTCGCAATCGAGTAGCTTGGATAACCTTCGCCACCCACGCCCAGTCCCGCTGTGCACGCACCGTTGACCACGAAAATCGTCGTGTTGACCGCGCGTCCCATCTCGGTGATGTTGGCCAGATTGTTCGAATGGATAATCGCCGTGTGGCCGAACCCATGTTCATGTTTGATCGCCAAATCCAACGCCGCATCAAAATTCGGCACACGCACCAGCGGCACGAACGGCATCATCTGTTCTTCAGGCACAAATGGATTCGTCTCATCGGTTTCGCCAAACAGCAACGGCGTATCACGCGAGCAACTGGTCCCTGCCGCATCGGCCAGCACATGACAATCCGCACCCACCAGTGCCTTTTGCACCGCGTAGTGATCCTTGTCATATTTGAATGCGGCTTTGGTCAGGCTATCGATCTGTGATCCATTCAATTGAACCCCGCCGTGTCGTTTCATCGCGGCCACTAACCCGTCGTACACGCTTGCCACGACGAACACTTCTTTCTCACCGATGCACAACAGGTTATTGTCGAACGAGGCACCGGCGATGATCGACGCGGCGGCGCGATCCAGGTCCGCCGTTTCATCCACCACCACTGGCGGATTACCCGGCCCGGCGACGATCGCGCGTTTGGTTTGTTTCAAGGCTGCCCGGGCAACCGCTGGACCACCTGTGGCGACCAGCAATGGAATCCGTTTATGCGAAAAAATCTGCTCGGCGGATTCCAACGTCGGCGGATTGATCACGCAGATCAACGGGCCGATGCCATACTTCTCACGGATTGCCTGGTTGTAAGTCGCCGCGGCCATCGCGAGACAATTCGCACCCGACGGATGCGCATTGACGATCATCGTGTTACCAGCGGCAATCATGTTGATCGCATTGGCGGTCATCGTTGGGATCGAATGCGTCACCGGTGTAATCACGCCGATCACACCCCACGATGCGGCTTCGTCAAATCCCACGCCTTCGTCGCCACTGTGCGCTCGCGTTCCATGGGCTCGCAAAAACTCCACACCGGGCACGCCTGCTAACAATTCCAGCTTCGCGATCTTATGGTCAAGTCGCCCGAGTTTGGTTTCTTCCAACTCGATGCGACCCCACGATTGCGCGTTGTCCCCGGAGATTTTTTTCAGCAACTTGCAAATGCCATCACGCACATCCAAACCGGCCGACAACAATTCACGATGCGTATGCGTGGCCACATCAACCGCCTGGTCGACATTGTCAAACAACCCATTGCCCCCACCACTTCCCCCGCTATTGCGCCCCGACCCACTGCCGATCGCCGTGGGGCCCAATTGCCTTAGCACTTCTTCCACCACACTGGACACGAGCGTTGCTTGATTCATATCAGTCTCTTTACTTCCTGGACGTTTTGGACGTTCTAGACGTTTTTGTTTGACGTTGATTTTGCGATCACCCCGTCTGACATCACACCGACCCTGACCCATTACTCAATTCGATTGCCACCCACGACGGCCTCGTCGACGATCCCGATAATCGCTGCGTCCGTCGGTGTTTTGCCCAGGCCCTCGGCCAACCGCGCACTACTGCCTTGCACGATTAAAACCAGTTGGCCTTCGCCCGCACCGATCAGGTCCATCGCCACGATCGCTCGGCCAGTCACTTCGAACTGTCCCTTGGTCGGCATTGGACCGCCCGCCGTTTCAGTTAATTCGTAATCAACTTTCAACGGCTCGACGATCAGCAGCTTAAACCCTCGGATCGCTGGATCCTTGGCCGTCGCCACAACATGACCTTTGACGCGCGCTAAAAACATGAACGGTTCCTGGGATAGGTTGGCTTCTGACGCAACACTGACGCAAAACGCAATCATGATCGTGGCATGCCGAGGTGTCATCACACACGCATGCTACGACTCATTGACGCTTTACAGTTTTGCAACGTCTTCATGGGGTCGTGCGATCACATGCACGCTGAGCACTTCGCCCACTCGTCGAGCGGCATCCGCACCTGCATCAACCGCGGCTTTGACCGCTGCGACATCGCCTTCAATCGACACAGCCACATAGCCACTGCCGACTTTGTCTTGTCGCTTGAATGTTACGTTCGCTGCTTTGAGCGCTGCGTCGAGCGCTTCGACTGCCGCGATCAGACCCTTGGTTTCGATCATTCCAATTGCTTGTTGAGCCATGGTGGCTTCTCCAAAATTAGTAACGCCTAGTGCAACGCGTCATACGTCTGACGCCCCACGATTAGTTCTTCATTAGTAGGTAAAACGCGAATCGAGGTTTGACTCGCACTCGATTCGATATTCGATTCTGCTTTCCCCGGAGCTTGACTGTTCTTGTCACGATCAATCTCAATCCCGGCAAAACCCAGGCGATCGCAAATCGCCTCTCGCAGGTCCGCGTTGTATTGCCCGATGCCGCCGGTAAACACAATCGCATCAGCACCACCCAGCACCGCCAGATAGGCGCCGACGTAATGTCGACACGTTTCGATAAACGCATCCACGGCCAGCTTCGCCCGTGCGTTGCCTTCACTGGCTGCCTGCTTCACATCACGTAAATCAGCACTCACGCCACTGATGCCCAACAGCCCGCCTTCTTTGCCCAACCGCTTGAATGCCAGTTCTAAATTGCCATCGCACATCGGCAAAATTTTCAACAACGCAAAGGCATCAAAATCACCCACGCGATTGTTATGAAACACGCCCGATTGCGCGGTCATGCCAAAACTGTTGGCCACACTCTTGCCATCTTCGATCGCACAGATGCTGCACGACCCGCCTAGATGCAAACTGATCACGCGCTTTTGATCCGGCGCAATCTCGCCCATGCGTGTGGCAATGTATCGATGCGACGCGCCGTGAAAACCATATTTTTTCACGCCTTTTTCCGTCCATTCGAACGGAATCGCATACACCCGTCGGCTTTCCGGGATCGTTTGATGGAACGCCGTTTCAAACGCCGCAACCTGTGGCACGCCTGGCAATTTTTCGCCAAACGATTTCATCGCGGCAATGTACGGCGGGTTATGTGCCGGAGCCACGTCGGAAAAATCTTCCATGGTTGCCAACACTTGATCATCAACAACCACCGCGCCGCTGATCGGTCCACCATGAACCGCCTTGAAACCGATCGCTTCGATTGCTTCGGCTGATTCAATCACGCCGTGACTTATCAGTTGCTCGGTATGTAACGCGATGGCCGCCGCATGGTCCGCCAAACCGCACGACCCTTCGGTCGTTTTGCCGTCCACTTCAATTTCCCAGGAACTCTCACCGGCTTGGGCGCCAATACGATCTGCCGCACCGACAGCCAGCACGATTTCCTCGCCGCGCACGCCAGTCATCTCGTACAACTTGTACTTGAAGCTGGTGGATCCCAAATTGGCTACCAGGATTTTCATAAACAAAAACCACTCACATTCAACGCCGTTTGTCGGGCAACGCGCAACATTTGATGATGCGGGCTCCCCATTCATTCACGGGCTGTCAATCAATAAATCTCAGGCGATCAAAATTTCCCGATCAACTGATCATGCGGACGTGCGATTACGTGCGCGGCAACCAGTTCGCCCACGCGACCTGCGGCATCAGCACCGGCGTCAACCGCAGCCTTCACCGAACCCACATCGCCTTCGACAACCACGGTCACATACGCGCCGCCGATCGGAATCGACTTCACCAGTTTCACGTCTGCCGCTTTGAGCATCGCGTCGGTTGCTTCAACCAGACTTGTCTGCCCACGTGTTTCAATCATGCCAATTGCGCTCATCTGAAAATCTCCAAAAATGGATGCTGTGTATTTGTTCTTGCGTTTCGCTAATTAATATTCAGGACTACCTGACCCTGCCTGGGTCGGCCCAAATCGTTTGATCCAAACTAAAGGCTTAGCTTTCTAAAGGCTTTAGCTATGCCTTAGATTTAGCCTTTGCTGGGAGCTTTCGATTTAGGAATCATCACGCCCAGTTCGTCATGCGGACGTGGGATGACATGCACGCCAACCACTTCGCCGACTTTGCCTGCTGCTGCCGCACCCGCATCAACCGCTGCTTTCACCGCCGCGACATCGCCGGACACGAAGCCCGTCACCATGCCTGATCCGACCTTGTCCCAGCCGATCATGTCGACGTTCGCTGCTTTGAGCATTGCGTCGCTGGCTTCGATCAACGAAACCAAACCTTTTGTTTCAACCATACCAATTGCCTGGCTAGCCATAATAATTTTCCTTGTGTTGACTTTGCCTGTGAATCTCGTCTCGTCGTTGCGTGATTCAGTCACGCTATCAATTGCATGCGATGGTGTTCCATCGACATTACTCAATAATTAATTCCATACGTGTCGCCGTCGGCAGATGACATGCATTGCCTTCGTCCGTATCAATATGCACTTCCAGTTTGACTTTCGGATGCTCACGCACGGTGACCTTGTCGAACGTCAGTCCGCAAGGCCCATCAATTCGCAGCTTCACCTTATCGCCGTCCTTGACGCCGAAATAGGCCAAGTCTGCCGGTCCCATGTGTACGTGCCGTTCCGCACGAATCACACCTTCGTTCAAATTCACCGCGCCATACGGCCCGACCAGCACGCAACCCGGCGTACCTTCGTGATTGCCACTAATACGCACGGGTAAATCCACGCCCAGAAAAATGCCATCCGTATACGACAATTCAACCTGCGTATAATTTCGTGTTGGCCCAAGAATGCGCACGCCCGGAATCATTCGATTGCGGGGCCCGATCAAGTTCACCTGTTGCTCCGAAGCAAACTCGCCATCTTGATACAGGTCTTTCAACTTCGACAGTTGGGCACCCGGTCCGAACAACTGTTCCAGATGCGCTTGCGTGACGTGCACGTGTCGGGCAGACACATTCACCACCAACGGATTCGGCTGCGCGCCTGATCCGCCAGCTCGTGTTTGTGTCGCAACACCACCGCTCGTTGATGGCGACATTTTGTTCAGCAATGCTTGGCGAACCAGTTGTTCGACTTGTTGCCGATCGATCGTAGGTGGCGTCATGATCATGAAGCTGTCCTGATTACACGCGGTCAAATCAAAATTCAAAAACCGAAATCCCGAAACTCAGCAGGGAGTACCTCGCGGAATAATCCGCCCGGAAGATCAAGCCCGAAAACCTGCACCACTCGGACGCCACTCGGGTGTCGTTCGAGTCACGGGTACAGGCCCTGAAACAGAAAAATACACCACGTTCCAATAATTTGCAAATCTTTTCATTAAATTTCAACAATTGCCGTCCTATTGGCGCGCCCGAAAAATCACGGTATCCTGCTATTTGTGAAACAGTTACCACACATCTCCTTCACTTGGCTCGCGATGGCAGCCCTCACAATCGCCACAATCGGACCCGCTCGAAACGCACATGGCCAGGAATTGGCGATCAATCAGCCGCCGACCGATCAGTACGTGGTCGACCTGGCCCAGCTACTCGAACCCACGGACGAGCAGCAGATCCAGACCATCGCCCAGACGCTCCTGGCTGACCAGCAAACCCCCTTGATGGTCGTCACCATCAACGCCATGGCAGATCACACCGATCAGGCTGACCGCGACATGCGCATCGAAACATTCGCGCGGGTGCTGTTCGATCAATGGCAAACCGGCTGGGCAAAAATCAACACCACGCCCTGGCACACCGGCATCCTTCTGCTCATCAGCGCCAACGATCGGCAGATGCGCATCGAACTCGGTGCAGGTTGGGAACACAAACATATTCAGGATGCCAAACGCATCATTGATGATCTCATCACGCCAAAATTTCGTGATGGTCATTTTGCGGACGGCATCAAGACCGGCGTGCTCGCGCTCAATGCCATGGCACGCGATCAACCCATTCCTAAAAAACCAATCGCCACACGCACCTGGGTTTTCCTGGGCATCGCTGTTGCCCTGGTTGCGTTCACCGTCGTCTCAATCTATCGACGCGGCGGCAACGGCTGGGCTACGCTCATGTGGGGCGCAGTTTTCGGATTCCTTGGCTACCTGCTGTACATCGCGATCACAGGCTCATCGAAAAATGCCTCGAGCACAAACAATGCCAACGTCACGCAAACCAACGCAGGCAACTTATCCAGCGGCGGCGGCGCAACCGGCTCATGGTAACCCCCCACCCCCCCCACATTCCCTCCGCATTCCCTCGTATTGCCTCGTATTGCCTCGCATTGCTACATACCTTCGGTTTCTTTTTGCACGGCTTGTCGCACTTTTTTTATGACGACCACACCACTGGGACTTTGACAACATCAATCATCAAACCTCGTCTGGGAAAACTCAACACCTTAAACTCATCATGCCGCAAACTGCCTCTAAAATTTTCGACGACAACCAGCGCCGCAGTGTGAACGAATCGGTGCAGGAAGCTGAGTCCAAAACATCCGCGGAGATTCTGCCGGTCGTGGCTACATCATCTGGCCGATACGATCGCGCGGAGGATATGATCGGGTTCTGGCTGGCCTTGATCGTTGTGCTTACGCTGGCGGTGTTGCTGCCCATGCGTGATCACGCAGCGGGGAGTTGGGCAGGGTTCGAATGGGGATTCAAACTTTTATGGATGGCCATCGGGGCGACCATTGCGTTCATTGTCGGCATCGTCCTTGCCACACAATGTTGGCCCCTGCGTCGATTGTTCACGCCACAACGCCAAATGCGTGACGATGTGGATCGTGCTGCTCGTGCTGCTTTTTTCGATGCGAACGCTCACCACACGCAGACTTCATCAGCGCTGCTGATTTACTTGTCGCTGTATGAACGCAGGGCGGTGCTGCTGGCCGATGAAAATGTCATGCATGCGATCGATCAGGCCACGCTCGACCAGTGGTGTCAAACGCTCACCGCAGGCATGGGTAAAAACGAACCCATCAACACCTTGTGCGATCTGATCGAAAACATCGGCACTCACCTCGCCACGCCATTGCCGCGTGCTGACGATGACATCAACGAACTGCCCGACGCCCTGATCGTCATCGACTAGAAAGTTTTGCGATTTTTTCGCCTCATAAGCTGTTCGAAAGCATGTCGTAAATAGCCAACACCCTATGACCGGCTTGGCCCAGCGCATCCCGACCTACCAATCATGTCAATCCCGAAAAATACACGCGTGTGAATTTCATTTTATAGTTAGCCGCCGCCTTTACGGCGGCGCGAAACGTGCGTCAAACTCAGGACATCGCGCCGCCATAAAGGCGGCGGCTAACGCGCGAGTTTTAATGGGATGGGTATCACACGTTTAGCGGGAGACGCGCAGCGTCCCGTATTTTGCCATGGTTACACATCCGTTGGACGCGCCGACTGCCAGTCGGCGGCTAGGATTGCCCCCCTCCCCCCCCACGCACACAACCCACCCACACACGCACATTAACCCGCAGCGCTTACCCAACTTTTAACTTGCCACTTTTAACTTTTAACTTACCACTTTTAACTAAACCAACGCCTGTCCCGGCAACAACGGCGGCATCGGTACGCCCATCGCATCGCAAATCGCTCGCATTAATTCGCCTTCCGCCACGGTAATCTCGTGATCAAACGCGATGCACACTGCGCATGCTCGAACCACATCCCGTTTCTGGCGTGGCTTCAAATCGATCAGTTTTTTCAGCGCACCGTCCATCATCAGCAAGCGCACGGCTTCGCGTGGCTGCAACGCGATCGTGATATCAGGCAATCGTGACGCGGCGGCTGCAAACGCTGGGGCCGCATGGTCTGGCATGCCCAACCACGCCAATCCTGACAACAATATCGCGACATCATCAGCCACTGGTTTCAAACTGTAGTGTTGGCTGCCTTGGGATGCACGCTTGGAAAAATGCACGCTCAGGTGCCGCATCAAAATGTGCCGCATCACCCATTCAAACTGATCCAGTTGGCCATCGTCGCGCATCATCGCGTCCAGGATTTTTGTGAACCGCTGGTATTGCCCCGGCGACATCCGGCGTAACGCGGGGATGGCTAAATCAATCAATGGCAATCGCGCCCGCATATCCAACCGCTCAAACATCGGCACCAAACGCTCGAACGTCGCAAACGTCTGGGCATCGGTCTTCTCACGCAATCGTGCAATCTGTGTTGCGCGAAGCTCTGGGTCAGCATCGAGCATCAACCCAAAAATCAGCGCCCGCGCACCGAATGGTTCGTGCGCCGCGCCGCGCAATGCGTTGGGCATCGACTCCAAAAGTTCATGCGTGTAATCCACATGCGCTCGCGTCAATGCGCCGATTTCATCGACGGCCGAGCGGATCGCGGTGCTCTGAATTTTTACCCCTGAGTTGCCCTTGCGAACGTGAGCCTGCGCCAAACCCGGCAGCGCCGCGGCATAGAGCGCGTCGCTCGCATCACGACCCAACCCAAATGTTCCGTCGCTCGAGCCGCCTGACAGGCCTGCTATTCCTGCGTGTTGCTGGGCTCGTCGCGCTTCGACCAGTTGCTCGTACGTTGTCGTTTCATCGACATGCACTTCCGCTTCAATCTCTGCCATCTTGCCATCAAAATGCGGATCGATTCGGGTGATGCGTTCGACCAATGGTGGATGCGTGGCAAATATTCCGCCAAACAATGACGTCACACCCTCGCCAAAAAACAGATGACTCATCTCCGGCGCATGCGGGTGACCCATGGTGGAGCCGAACGATAGCCCGCCGATTTTTTTCAGCGCTCCCGCGATGCCTTCCGGGTTACGCGTGAACTGCACCGCTGATGCGTCGGCCAAATATTCTCGTTGTCGCGATACCGCGGACTTGATCAGGTTGCCAAAAAATGTGCCCACGTATCCGATCACCAACAAACCCAATCCGACCACCAGCATCACAACGACTATTCTTCCATCCCCACCATTATTGTTACTTGATCGTCGCCTGCTACTCATCCCCGTAAACCGCAACGACCGCAACACCGTGCCCCCAACCAAACCGATTACCAGAATGCCATGAATCAATCCGATCAAACGAATGTTCAGCCGCATGTCGCCGTTGAGAATATGACTGAACTCGTGGGCAATCACGCCTTGCAATTCATCGCGTGACAAATGCTTCACCGTGCCCCGCGTGACTCCGACCACTGCATCGGTGGGATCGAACCCTGCTGCAAACGCATTGATTCCACCCTCTTTGTCCATCATGTAAACCGCAGGCACCGGCACGCCCGACGCGATGGCCATCTCCTCCACCACATTCAACACTCGCCGTTCACCGGCATCGGTCGCATCGCCACTGATCAACCGTCCACCCAACGCCTCAGCCACCACGCGTCCCCCGCCACGCAATTCGGTCATTTTGTATAGCGAACCCAAACCGACCACGGTCAACACCGATACCGACACAATCCCCAGTAACTTTAAATGCCGCAGCTCAGGATGAGCACTACCTGTACTAGCTTCAGCACCAGACAACAAAAACGCCAGGATCATCAAAAAATAAATCGAAGCGACAATTGCAATCACAGCCAACACAAACAACAGCACCAATCGTTTTGATTGCCGTCGCGCTTTTTCCTGATGCTCAAAAAAATCCATCGCGCACCCTACCCCCTAGCCGCCACCCACACACAGGTTCCCATACACATAGACACACTTCCCATACCAATCCCACTAAAACGAAACCTGCGGGGCTTCGCGCTGTTCGGGTTCCTTGACTTCGAAATAATCCGCATCCTGGAAGTTAAACATGCCTGCAAAAATCACCGGCGGGAACTGCTGTTTGTACGTGTTGTAATTATTGCCCGCGTCGTTATACGCTTGGCGCGCAAACGAAACTTTGTTTTCCGTGCTCGTCAGTTCCTCTTGCAATGCCAACATATTTTCATTGGCTTTGAGTTCAGGATAATTTTCCGACACAGCCAACAAACGCCCCAATGCCGACTGCAACATGCCTTCGGCACCAGCCAATTCGCTCATCGCTTTCAGGTTTGTCGGATCGCCACTGACATTGATCTGGGCTGACGTCGCCGAGGCCCGTGCCTGAATCACGGCTTCGAGTGTTTCCTTTTCGTGCGACATGTAACCCTTGGCCGTCTCAACCAGATTGGGGATCAAGTCGTATCGGCGTTTGAGTTGCACATCAATCTGGGCCCAACTGTTTTTTACGCGTTCGCGCAGCGAGACCAACCGGTTATAAATTCCGATGGCCCAGAACACCACCGCGATAACGATGACGATCAACACGATTAAACCAATGCCTAAACCTGCCATAATCAGACTCCTGTCTTACAGACTTTGTCAATATTCATCCCACCCCAATTCAACTTACGCAGCCATCATACCGTGGCTACGCATCCCGGAAATGGGAAACGACATGCGATCCATCACGATTCCGGCAATGGTGCCGCAGGCTCTTTTGCAAAAGGGGCTTCATTTCGCAAACGCCGTGCGATATCCGCCACGATTCGCGGATCGCGACACGCATCGTTGTGCGTCAATGTCCACGGAATTGGAACGACCCACCACGGCCATTGTCCCGGCGGCGCGGCATTATCTTCGCCCACCGCAGGATCACCCAAACGCACATACGGGTACAACGTGTATTCCACCTGCGGCCAGGTTTCGTTGAGTTGCTCTAAAAATTCTGAGCCGTGCCGCATCTCACGATGCAACGGATTGATCGCGGGCCATTGTGCCATCGTAGCGCCACGGTGTGGTGTGCCGATGGTAAACAGCCGACGAATCCGCAATCGTTTCTGACCTTCGAGCGGCATCGCCGCATAGCGAGCCACCAACCCACCCATTGAAAATCCCACCACATCCACTTCGATTGTCAGATCAGGATCGTCGCTGGGAAAATGTTTTTCAACTTCCTCGATCGCGGCTTGGCGACAGGCTTCGAAACTCAGATGAAACGCAAACGACTGCGTCATGATCAGATCATCTGCCTCGGTTACACGTCGGAAATAACCAGCCAGGGTGGATGAGGTGAAACCCGGATCAAGATACCCGGACAGAATCAGCAACGGCCGTTCCAGCGTCACTGGCTTCTCTTGCATTTCATCGATCGCTTCGCGTGCTACATCCACCGTCACTGCAAATGATGGATTCACCGGCCCAGACACTTGTCTGGCGCAGCCTGATAAAATCAGCGTCAGCGCGCACCACGCAACCGCTATCAACTTGATTGTCAGCTTCATCAGACCCATTGACCACGCCCGCATGATCTAAACCTGACGCTGGCTTACGTCAGGTTCATCGTCATTAGGAATTCCGCATTGCTCTTGACTTTGTTGAGTCGTCCCTTGAGCAATTCCATGGCTTCAACAACATTCATATCTGCCAACACTTTGCGTAATCGGTATACCAGTTCCAATTCCTTGGGATCCATCAGCAATTCTTCGCGACGCGTGCCTGATGCAGCCACATCGATGGCCGGGTAGATACGCTTTTCAACCAGGCGACGATCCAGATGTAATTCGCTGTTGCCGGTGCCTTTGAATTCTTCGAAAATGATGTCGTCCATTTTCGAGCCGGTATCGACCAGTGCCGTAGCCAGAATGGTGAGCGATCCGCCGTTTTCAATCGCACGTGCAGACCCGAAGAATTTCTTGGGCCGTTGCAGGGCATTCGAATCAAGACCGCCTGTGAGGATTTTGCCGGAGTGCGGCATTTCGGTGTTATACGCCCGGGCCATGCGTGTGATCGAATCGAGCAGGATCACCACATCATCGCCGAACTCGACCATGCGCCGCGCTTTTTCCATGACCATGTCACAAACCTGCACGTGTCGCGAGGATTGTTCGTCAAATGTTGAGGCCACCACTTCCACATCATCGGGGGTGTTGTTTTTGAAATCCGTCACTTCTTCAGGACGTTCGTCGATCAGCAACACGATGACATTGACTTTGGGATAATTCTTGATGATCGAATTGGCCATCTTTTGCAGCAACACGGTTTTACCGGTTCGCGGCGGAGCCACGATCAACCCACGCTGTCCCTTACCCACCGGCGCAACCAGATCGACGATGCGCATTTCAATGCAATCTTCATCAGCCACTTCAAACACATAACGCTCACGCGGATGCAACGGCGTCAAATCTTCATACGTCGTGATATCGTTCAAGCGATCCGGCGGGCAGCCGTTCACACCATCGACACGCAACAGCGCGAAATACTTTTCGCTTTCCTTGGGCGGACGGATCGAACCCTGCACGATGTGGCCGGCCTTCAAACCAAACCGGCGAATCTGCGATGGACTGACATAAATATCATCCGGGCAGGCCAGATACGAATACTCCGGCGAACGCAGGAAACCAAACCCGTCGGGTAAAATTTCCAACACCCCTTCGCCGTACATCAAACCCTGCTTGGCAATTCGCTTTTGCAGAATCTTGAAAATCAGTTCATGCCGTTGCAGGCCTTTGAAATCTTCAATGCCTTCCTCGGTCGCCATCACATGCAATTCTTCAGGCGTCATCTTTTGCAGGTCATGCACGGTGATGTCCGAACGCTTGGCCTGCTCGTAACGTTGCTGCGTTTCGGCGTCCAGTTGTTCGTCGGTGCTGCGCTGCGGTTGCGGCTTGGCTTCAGGGGCCTTCTTGGCCTCTTTCTTCGCGATGGTTTTCTTCGTGCGCGTCGCCGGGGCTTTGGCTTCTGTTTTGGCTTCAGCTTTGGCTTCTGCTTTGGTTTCGGCTTCGGCTACATTGCCCTCGGTGTTGCTAGCGGCCGTGCTCGCCTTCTTGGTTGTGCGCTTCTTCTTGGTGGTCGTTTTCGTTTTAGTCTTAGCTTCGGCCATGATTGGGCCTCCTGATCAAACGGTTGACCCATTGCGGGTCTGGGGTGATCGATACGGGTTAAAAATGAATGTGAAATGATCGTTCGTGACGAATCATGCAAATGGGCTTTGTGTAATTAACGGGTCAATAAAATAGTCAAAAGTCTTGTGGTCGTACGAGTCATGCGAGCTGGGCCGACTCGGGCTGTCGCTTGTGTCAGAGGCCAAACACCTCACCTGAAACCTTCATGCTCATAACTCAATGCTCGTGCTTGATGCGATTGCTCATGACTCATGCGTTGGACAGGCTTGGTCAAACGGGCAGACATGCGAATGACGCTTGTTAAACGACCGCAATAGGCACTGAACCCTTACTTAAAATAGTGGGGGTGAGTTGGGAGGGAACTGATGCGTGGTTTAGTTTAGCTTGGAAGGCAGAGCCTTGAGAATGCTAGCAAGAACGTCTCGGACCTCAACTTGCGTCTGCGTCGGCGAGCCATCGTTACTGACAACATAATTGGCTACTTTTCGCTTCATGTCAAGCGACCCCTGTCTGGATTGTCGCCGATTAAGTGCTTCCACCGACCACCCGCGATGTCGAATGACCCGTTCTTGTCGAATTTTCTCGGAAACCTCGATAAAAACCAACACATCGCAATCGCCCGCTAATTTTTTTTCCAACAATAACGGGCAGTCTTCCACAATTGCCACGATCGCATCATCGGCTAAAAACTGCTCCATCAGCGCTTGCCGCAGGTTGGCCACCCGGGGATGAATCTCGTTTTCCAGGCGAACCAACTGGTCCTGACCCGCAGGGCCCGGCTTAAAAACGATCTCGCTGACTGCCTGCCGATCCACCCGTGGCTGGCCATGTTCATCAACCACGACCACCCCATCGCCCCACCATTGCCGCAGTTGTTTCTGGACCTCGGGTGTGTCGAGTGCCTGTTTGGCCAGTTGATCCGCATCAATCACCCCACAACCCAACGCGGCGAAATGTTTGGCCACCGCGCTCTTGCCCGCACCAACACCGCCCAGCAAACCGATGACCGGCTTGGCTTGTTGCCAGGGGCCCGGTGATGATTGGCAAGATGACGCCGAAGATGATTCGGGATTGCCATCATCATGGTCGCGTTGGTCATTTGAGTTAACCATGTCATGAAATTGTAGCGACCCACGGCACGGGTTGCTGTGTTTAGGCCAGCATTACTCACAGGCCCAGCCAACAAGTGAAAGCAGTGTGGTATCATCCAGCCAATTCGGTTGGATCGTCTTCGGTTGGATCATCCCTGCGATTTTCATCTCTATCGGTTGTCACAAGTCACACGAGGCATAACTCATGGCCAAAACCAAAGCCCAATTAATTGTCGGCGTGGATGTCGGCGGAACCAAAATCGCGGCGGCATTGGTCAAACGCGATGGCAAAATCGTAGCCCGACGCAAACGCAAAACACCTCGTCACACCAGTGCCAAAAAAACACTGGAAGCCATCACGGACACGATTGACGAATTGTTGGAAAAAAACAAAATCAACCCGCACAAAAAAAACGCTCAACTGCGTGGCATTGGATTGGCTGTCCCCGGCATTATTGATGACGATGCCGGCAAGGTCGTCGTCGCACCGAACATTAAACTGGCTGGTATCAAGCTGGTCGACATTCTGAAAAAAAAATATAGCGTTCCCATTGCACTGGGTAACGATGTCGACTTGGGCACGCTCGGCGAAACATGGTTGGGGGCGGCGCAAAAGGCATCCTCTGCCATCGGTATTTTTGTCGGCACGGGGATCGGCGGTGGCATTGTCATCAATAAAAAATTATGGCGCGGCCATCGCGGTTTTGCGGGTGAAGTCGGCCACATGCTGCTCGATCTCAATGCTGAGGATCATGGTTTTATGGCGGCGGGCAGTTTGGAATCCCTGGCCAGTCGAACGGCCATCGAACGCCAACTGCGTGCGGCTATGGCAAACGGTCGCACCAGCGCGCTGACCAAAATCATGGACGACCCGACGCAACTGATCAAAAGCGGCACGCTCGCCAAAGCCTTGGCAGCCGAAGATAAACTCACCGTCGAAGTCATGACCGAAGCGTCAAAAATATTGGGCCACGCGATCGTGTCGTTGCGACGTGTGTTCGATCCAGAGATGTTCATCCTGGGCGGCGGTGTGGCTGAGGCATGCGGTCCATTCATGTTGCCGATCATTCGCAACATCATCAAAGCTGATCCGATGAACCCGAAGCATCAGGTCGGCGTGGTGCAGCTCAGTAAATTGGGCGACGACGCGGGCATCCTTGGCGCTGCAGCGCTGGTGATGCAGGCGGCCAAGCGATAAGACACATCCGTAGAAAGTTCAACCAAACCCTGCGGTGCGCAGCGTGTCCATGGTGATCGGTGGTGCTGTGGTTTTTTCCGTTTGTTCCGACTGACGACGCAACCAATGCACGATGGTTTTGCTGACGATGTCGGTTTCCAAATTCACCGTATCGCCGACGGCCAGATCGCCCAGCGTGGTGCTTGCCAGAGTGGTGGGAATCAGCGCGATCTCAAACGTGCCCGCATTCGCATCGACATCCGCCAACGTCAGACTAACCCCATCGATGGCAATGCCACCGCGTGGCACCACATAGTCCAGTAAATCCGCAGGCGGACGAATCGTCACACGCCAATCGCTGGTTTTCTGAATGGCGGTCACCTGGCCAACCCCATCGACATGCCCTTGCACCATATGCCCACCCATCGGCGTGGCCATCGTCAGCGAGGGTTCCAGATTCACCGAGTCGCCAACTTGCAATTGTCCCAGCTTGGTCAATTTCAACGTCTGGGCAATCACATCAAACGCCAGCGTTGCCTCATCAAACGCCACCAGCGTCAGGCACACCCCGCTGACACAAATCGAATCGCCCAGCGAGAGCGTGATGCCCGACGGCGACCAGCCTGCGCGGTCCACCACCAACCGACAACCGGCCTGGTCCTCAGCCTCAACGTCAGATAGGGCTAATTCCGTGATACGGCCAGTCGCTTGCACAATTCCTGTAAACATCGTCTCATTCTACCCCCCCACATTCACCCTCGCACCCCCCCCACCATTCCCCCCACCGTTCCCCCTACCAAACCCCCCCAACATTCACCCCTACCATTTCCCCCCATCCCTCCCCCATCTTTGCTCCCACCGTTCTCCCACATGGCCGCACACCAAGCTCCGCATGACGGCTGGCATTTTCGCGGCGGTATCGGTTCATCCAATGCACGGGCCCCATCGTGTCAAACTGGCGTGAGACTGGTATGATTGCCGATCTTTTCATGGCTGGGCCGATCGCACGCTGCAACGATGATGATCACGCCCGTCGGCCTGATGCGAAACACGCCGGACGCCCTGTGGTGCCCGATACATTAAATAGATACGAAAGCTGTTATTGATGAAAAAACGAACCCACCATTGCAACGCTCTACGCCCGGAACATGCCAACCAAACCGTCGTCCTGTCCGGCTGGGTAAATAACTATCGCGATCATGGCGGCGTGATTTTCATCGACCTGCGCGATCGCGAAGGCATTACGCAGGTGGTGTTCCATCCGGAAAATGCCAAGGCTCATGAACAGGGCAATCGCTTGCGCAATGAGGATGTGATTCAAGTCACCGGCGTCTGTCTCGAACGCGAGTCGGGCATGGCCAATCCCAAACTACCTACTGGCGGGATTGAAATTGATGTCCAGGAATTACAGGTGTTGAACAAAGCACAAACGCCGCCGTTCACGCCGGACCAGGCCGCCAAGGTCGATGAAAAAATTCGCCTGAAATATCGCTACATCGATTTGCGTCGTGCGAAAATGCAGGACACGTTACGCTTGCGTCATCGCGTGTCGAAAATCATTCGTGACTATTTCGATGCCCAGGGTTTTTATGAAATCGAAACGCCGTTTTTGTGTCGCAGTACCCCCGAAGGTGCGCGTGATTACCTCGTGCCATCGCGCATCAATGCCGGATCGTTTTATGCCTTGCCGCAAAGCCCGCAACTTTACAAGCAAGTGTTGATGGCCTCGGGCGTGGAAAAATACGTACAGTTAGTGCGATGTTTCCGTGACGAAGATCCTCGTGCGGACCGAGTCGCAGAATTTACGCAACTCGATTTGGAAATGAGTTTCGTCGAGCAGGAAGACGTAATGTCAGTCTGCGAAGAAATGGTGCGCCGCGTATGGAAAGAAGCAATCGGCGTGGATGTGCCGCCAGTGCCTCGCATGACTTATGCCGAGGCCATGACGCGCTTCGGGTCAGATCGACCTGACTTGCGATTTGGTTTGGAACTGGTCGACGTAAGCGATCTGGCAGCGAAGACCGATTTCAAAGTATTCAAATCCGCGCTCGACGCAGGCGGCATGGTCAAAGCGATACGCGTGCCCGGCGGTTCAAAATTGTCACGTAAACAGACCGATGCCTATGCCGAGTGGGTCAAGCAATTTGGCGCGGGCGGCTTGCCGATCACCAAGGTGGAAAACGGTGCGTGCGCAACCGGCATTGCCAAGTTCATCGATACGATCGGCAGTGATCTGGTGACAAAACTAGAAGCTGAAGATGGCGATCTGATTTGCTTCGGCGTGTCAGCGCAAGCCTCGGTGGTGCATCGCACGCTGGGCGAATTGCGATTGAAAATTGCCGAAGATCTGGACATGATCGATGAGTCAATGTGGGCCTGGACGTGGGTGGTTGATTTTCCATTGGTCGAATATGATCCGCAAGCCAAGCGATGGAACAGCCTGCATCATCCGTTTACCGCGCCGATGGATGAAGACGTCGCCAACCTGGCCGACGACCCCGCCAGCGTGCGCAGCAAAGCCTACGACCTGGTGCTCAACGGCTCGGAAATCGGTGGCGGCTCGATTCGTATTCACCGTCCCGAAATGCAGCAACAAGTGTTCGACTTGCTCAACATCAAAACCGAAGAGGCGCGGGAAAAATTCGGATTCCTGCTGGATGCCTTGAACTACGGTGCACCACCGCATGGCGGATTGGCGTTCGGACTCGATCGCATGATCATGCTACTGGTCGGCACCGACAACATTCGCGACGTCATCGCATTCCCCAAAACCCAGACCGGCGGCGATCTCATGACCGAAGCCCCCTCGCCAGTTGATGCCGAGCAGTTGCAGGAACTGCATCTGCGTGTGGTTGATTTATAAAACAGACCTTAAAAACGCCGAGGAACAGTCGTATATTTTCAACGAGGAATTCAGGAACGCAGGAATGTCTAAACCAATGAGGCGTCAATCACTAGCCTACACCCCTACGCCACATTCGCTCCATGATGATTTAATTTTCTAACCTCCTGATTTCCTGCATTCCTCGTTGAATTTTTCTGTTGTTTTTATGGTGTACCTCGCCCGTGTAGTGATTAAACAATGTGTGGAATTGCCGGTTTAGTTCGATGTGATGGGGCGCCGATTAATCCTGATCGCGTGGGCAGGATGCTGGCGCACCTTCGGCATCGCGGCCCCGATGGCGAAGGAACCTGGCATGGCGACAGTTGCGCACTGGTCCATACTCGGCTGAGCATTATCGATTTACTCAGCGGGGCTCAGCCGATGCACATTCCCACGCACGGCGAATGCGGGCCGTTGCATCTGGTATTCAACGGAGAAATTTACAACCATCGCCCCTTGCGTAAACAACTCGAACGCCTGGGCCATCAGTTCACTTCGGATCACAGCGACACCGAAGTGATTCTGTTTGGCTATCGCGAATGGGGCGATGAACTGCCCAAGCATTTGCATGGTATGTTTGCGTTTGCGATCTGGAATGAATCCACGCGACAATTGTTTTTATGCCGTGATCGTGCAGGGAAAAAGCCATTATTCATTCGATGGTCCGATGACAAACGAGAGTTGGCATTTGCCAGTCTGGTGGCCACGTTGATCCAGGGCGGTCAATCCAAACCGACGATTGATCCACTGGGTATGTTGCATTTTTTGCGATTGGGTTACACCGATCAACACACCATGTTCGCAGGCATCGAAGAAATTCCTGCCGCCCATTGGATGCGGTTGGAACATGATGGCCGGGTCACGCTTAAACGTTACTGGCAACCACCGCCGATCTCGAAAACCAGCACCGCGATGGGTGCTGCCAGTGCGACCCAGGAATTGCTCGAAGAAGCGATTGCCGTGCGATTGGAATCCGATGTACCGCTGGGATGTTTTCTCTCAGGCGGGATTGATTCGTCGGTGATCGCTGCGATTGCCCATCGACAGTTGCAAGAGCGCGGTGCGGGACCACTGCATACGTTCAGTATCACCATGCCCGAAATTGGTTACGACGAAAGTGTCTATGCCCGACAAGTGGCCGAGCACTTGGGAACCGTACATCGCGAACTGTCCACCGAAATTCGCAACGATGGCACCAGTGTGATTGATGACATGATTGCCCTGACCGCTGTATCGGGCCAACCGACCGCAGATAGTTCTGCCTTGCCGACGTATTGGATCAGTCGTGCCACGCGCGAGCATGTGAAAGTTGCTCTGTCCGGCGACGGCGGTGACGAATTATTTGGCGGTTATGATCGTTATCGAGCCATGCGTTTGTTGGATCGATTTGGAGGCATCGTGGCCATGGCGCCGAGTCGGTTAGCTCGTTCCAACGATCCCAAATCGCGATCGAATAAATGGAAGCGTCTGGTGCAAGCAGCGCGTACCCATGGCCAGGCCGAACGCTATGCCAGCATGATCGAATTGTTTTCCGACGATGCCATCGATGAGCTGGGCATGATGCCAACCATGTCTCAAGGCATGACCTTGCCGGCACGACTGAGCGATTGGGAACCTCAACCGCACGCGGTGGACGCGGCGATGCGATGGGATTTAACCCATTATTTACCGTTCGACCTGTTGCGCAAAGTGGACCGGGCATCCATGGCCGTCGGTCTGGAAGTGCGATGCCCGATGTTGGATACGCAATTGTGCGATCTGGCAGGCCACCTGCCTGCGCATGTGTTGATGCCGCGTGGACGTAGCAAAGGTTTGTTGCGACAAATCGGGGCCGACCTGTTGCCCAGCTCGATTGTGAATCGTCGCAAGCAGGGTTTTGCCATTCCGATCGGCCAATGGTTTGTGAAAAATCTGCGAACAGCGCTGGGCGATTGTCTTTTTAGTGGCGATCTGGATACCTTGGGTTTACAACGTGAACCCATCCAACGCATGTATGACGAGCACACCAGCCATCGCGTGGATCATACGCATCGACTGTTCGCGTTAATGTCGCTGTCGATCTGGCAACGTTGGTTGCAACAGCAAACATGATCAGGTTTACGATAGAGTTGAACACTTGAGCCGGGCACTATGACAGGAGTTTCCATGCGTTACCTTTCGCGTCATTGGATGATCACCACATCGGCCACACGTCGATACCTCGCCGTCGTCGTCATGACATTGGCAATATGGCTGGTTTCGCCAGCGATGTTCTTGCAGGCGGAAACCTTGACCGTTGCGACATATAACCTGGAAAACATGTTCGACGTGTTCGACAATCCCTACACGAAAGATGAGGACAACGATCCGAAGTCACGTGACGAAATCGAACTGATTGCCAAGGCCATCGCCGCGACCGATGCGGATGTGGTAGCATTCCAGGAATTAGAAAACGAAGGCCTGCTCACCGCCATGGTGCGTGATCTGTTGCCCGACAGCGGTTATCAATACATCGCGGTGATCCCCACGAATAGTTCGCGCGGGATCAACCTGGGATTGATCAGTCGTAAGCCGATTGTGAGTTTGACCAGCCATCGCTTCCAGACGTTAACTTTGCCTGGCGCGACGCGCACGTGGCAGTTTGCTCGTGATCTGGTCTGGGCAAAAATTCAGGCCAGTGATGATCACGTGGTCGACCTGTGTGTCGTGCATCTCAAGTCTCGGCGCGATGGAGCAGGCGATCCCAATAGCGTTAATTGGCGCACTGCGGAGGCCACGCGTGTTCGCCAGATCATTGGTGACTATCTCGCGGAAAAACCGGATGCGATGTTATTGCTTGTGGGCGATTGCAATTCCAATCCCGATGAGGAAGGCGTCCAAACCCTGTTGCAACCAGCCGACAATGGCACACCGATATTGGCAGACATGCACGCGAAGCTATCGACCACACAGCGCATCACCTATCCCAGCACGCGTTACCCCAACACGATTTTCGATTACATCCTGGCCAGTCCCGCGATGGCTAAACGGCTCATCCCCAATTCGCCGATGGTGTTGCATGATCCTGATTTGATTAAAGGTTCCGATCATGTGCCCGTGTCCGCGTCGTTTGATTTGTCAGAAAAGATGCGATGAACAGTGATGCAACGACACACGATGCAATGACAATATCGCCCAGTTGCAAGCACTGAAAACTGGCATCATCGCCATTCGCACGGCATTGCGCTGCGATTGAACTATCGCGATAATGCCTAATACCAATCCCACATAGAACTCGCACGTTAGCCGCCGCCTTTATGGCGGCGCGAGGGCCTGTGTTTACCCTACGATTCACGCCACCATAAAGGCGGCGGCTAACTATAAAACCACGCGTGTGCTTTTTGTGGCATTGGTATAATACGGATTACGATAAATACTCGCGCGTAGTTTTTATTAGCTCCCGGTGAATACCGGGAGTTTGTGTGAAGGGAAAATTGAGGCCGCGCGAGTTTTTAACGGGATGGGTATAACACGCCATAAAAAAACCCACGCCGTGCTGGCATGGGTTTTTATTTAGCTTTTATTGTCGCTTGAAATCGCGTTCGAACGACGCTTATTCATGGGCCATCAAATCAATCTTCATCCGCTTCAGCGGCGACCAACTCTTCGTCATCAGCACCGGCTGATTCACGGCTTTGGCCAGACTCGCGTTCTTCGGCTTCCAATTCTTCCGCCGGACGATCGGAAACCACCCACAGCTTGATTTCCGTTTTCAAGTCCTGAGCCAACACCACGGGTATGTCGTAGGAATCCAGACGCTTGATGGTCTGTCCGATGCGAACCACGCGATCATCGATGTCGAACCCGTCGGCCCGCAGTTGCTCAGCAATGTCATGCTGGCTCACGCCACCAAAGAGAATGCCTTGCTCGTTGTGGCTGCGTTGCAGGGTAATTTCGTAATCCTGGATTTTCGCGAACATCGCTTCGGTCTGTTTACGCAACTCGAGCATTTCTGCTTCGACGATAGCCCGACGTTCAGCCAGACGTGCGATGTTGCCCTCGGTTGGTTCACCAGCCAGACCGCGCGGCAACAGATAGTTGCGTGCATAGCCTGCTTTGACGTTGACCACGTCGCCTACGATGCCGAGATTGTCGACGTTTTCCGTCAGGAGTAATTTGATAGTTTTCATCGTCGCTGTCCTTCCTCATTAATGAATGAGAGGGAGTTAGGCGTTCGGTTCTGAGTGATTCACGTGAATCAGACTCGGCCGAACGTCAACATAAAAATGGTTTTTAAAATGTAAATTTAGAACGGAATATCGTTGTGATCGATTGGCTCGTGCACATCGTTACCCGCGGGGCTGTTGTATCCGCCACCACTGTTTCCGCCCGAACGTGCTGGTGCCGAGGAACGACCGGATTGGTAGTTGCCGCCGCCCCCACCACCACCGGCACCGCCGCCACCTTCGCCTTCACCACGTCCGCCGACAAATTCGAAACTATCGATCACCACTTTGAGTTTGGATCGATTGTTGCCTTCTTTGTCCTGCCATTGATCGAGGCGTAGCTTGCCTTCGATAAAAATGGGTCGGCCCTTCTGGAAATACTGCTGGATAATTTCAGCGGTGCGTCCGAACGCTTCGCAATCAATAAAATTGACGCGTTCTTCCCACTGGTCGGTCTGCTTGTTGCGCCATCGCTCATTGACCGCCAGCCCGAGGCCGACGACCGCGGTGTTGCTGGGCAGATGCCGAAGCTCCGGGTCGCGGGTGAGGTTACCCATCAACAGGACTTTGTTATAGCTGGCCATGGTGTTGCCTTTCTTCCAGGTCTTCCAAGTCCTGAATATGATTACGCATCAGCGGCGACAGCTTCGGTCGTGTCTGATGGCGTTTCGCCTTCAGCATCCGTCGCTTCGCTGGCAACTTCGGCTTCTTGTTCTTTGACAGCTTCAGTCTGTTCGCCAGCTTCGCCCTGTTCGCCACGTGTGGCTACTTCAACGGCAATGTCGGTGAATTCTTCCTTGGCAGCTTCCAATTCAGTTTCGCCCATGTGATCGGCTTTGAGGCACATGGCCCGCAACACGTTTTCCGACAGGTTGCAATCGCGTTCGATGCTGGAAATGCCAACGCCTGGGCAATAGAAATAGGCCAGCAAATACACGCCGCGCTTCTGGCCTTGGATTTCGTAGGCCAAACGTCGTTCGTCCCACTTCGTCAACAACACCAGTTCTGCACCGGCTCGTTCCAGAATGGATTTCACTTCATCCGCTGCCGCACCCAGGTTCGGGCCGAAGCTTTGCGGATACAGGAACATGCCTTCGTACAGCGTACGCTCACTCGATTTTGCATTGGCCATAATGATGGTCTTTCGCGATTTTTGTCATCCGGTAGCCGCATTCACGTGATGCGGCCTCGGGTCACACCCAACTGATGCCTGCCTTATCGATCACCTTCACGGATCACCACAAAACAGCTCAGCGAGCAGACCGGACGACGTTGGTTAACTCGAATCGGTGATTATACCACCCCCCCACTGGCTTTGCCACCCCGGCCTGATCGGATCGATCCCCCCTGCGACAACAGGGGCAAACGCAGTGATAACCCGCCACATAAACCGCACCCCAAACCCGATGATAAACCGGTGGGTTATCACAGGATAAACTCGTGAATAAGCCGGAAAATTGGGGTTTTGCTCGCAGGTCTTCGTCGCTGGCCACGGCCGATTGGGGAGAGTCACCACGACCGCAGCAGGACGAACCGTCACAAAACCGTATGCGTAGCCTGCTTGGACCGCCGACTCTCCCATTACCAGTACCTCGTCGAACGTTACCTCGACCGTTACCAGACCATGGCTCGACCACCCAAGGATCAAACACCGCATCCCCACCCCCCCCCACGTTTCCCTTGGTTATTCGTGTCACCTTGGTCGTACATATAAACCAAGGGAAACGTGGGGGGGGGGCTATAGAGGGGTGGAAGGGCGCGTTTGTGCGCGCATGGGTGGCGGGATCATCCCGTTCAATTTGTGTTAACCCATGGGGCATTCCGCATTAAAAAAAAATTCAGGGTGCTACATTTTTTAGTGGGTCGTGTTGTGTAGTTGTGCGCACAAACGCGGCGCAAGCGCGCGTGATCCAATTAATTTCGTTAAAAATTCCGGGGCGTATGAACTCGCGCGTTATACCAATCCCATTAAAAACTCGCTCGGCCTCAATTTTCCCATCACACAAACTCCCGGTATTCACCGGGAGCTAACTAAAAACTACGCGCGAGTATTTATCGTAATTCGTATTATCGACATGATCCCGCAACAGCATCTCGGATCAATATTTTTCATACGCTTTCGGCAAGCGATCAATTCACAATGATTAACACAATGCGTTTCAAGCAATGCTCCATCATGCTGCTTCGAGGACAACCACGCGGTCGTCGATGGTCTCATAGCGCACATAATTAATCAGTGCAATCTGAATCGCTTCAGTCACGCATTGGCCCGCGCGCACGAGCAGACGATCGTCAGTGGTCGTCACATCTTCGGCAATAATGTGGCCGATGTTCACAGATGAAACGGGAATCTCCACGGGCTTGGCTTCGGGCGATTGCACCAGATTGGCCAGGATCTTATCGAGTATTTGCAGGTCATATTTATCCTCTTGATCACGCAATTTCGTACACGCTTCGACCGAGGTTGAGCCTTGGGCTTCGAGCCGTGCCATGTCGATCATCAAACACAACAAGCGTGCTTCAACGGGCATCGCTGGATCGTCTGAAAATTTGATGGACTGGTACCGTAAAAGTTCTGCGACGGGCTCGAGACGGGGAATATTGGCAATCAAATGTTGCGTGGTCTCTGGGACTTGTTTTACAAACGCACTTTCCGAAGGCTTGAGAAGTTTCCCCTCAGCCAGCTTTTGTCGAATTGGTACAGGCAATGTCACCACGCCTAGATCTGACAACATCGCTGCTAATTCCAACGTCCAATCACACGGAATCGATAACGCTCGGCACGTTTCGACCAATCGATCTTTGAGTTTCATTGATCGGCCAAACGCTTCAGGCTCGGCAATCGATAACACATCGACCAACATCTTGATGCTGCCGCGCACAGTCTTTTGCAATAGTTCGCGTTCCGCCAATTGCAATTCGTATTGTCGAGTCGCATCGTTGAGCGTTTCGGTCATGCGTTCTGTATCGCATGGCTTGGTTAGAAATCGAAAGATAGCACCTTCATTAACCGCATCCATGGCTGTTTGTTGGTCCGCATTGCCGGTCAACATGACGCGCACGATATCGGGATGACTTTTTTTTACAATCTGTAAAAATTCCACGCCTGACATCTTGGGCATCTTCATATCAGACAGCACCAGGGCAAACGCGTGCCCACTGTTAATTTTAATCAAACCCTCTGCAGGTCCTTCGGCGGTATGGACGTCATAGTTCCGTTTCAGCCGTCGACGGTAACCGTTGAGAATATGCGGATCGTCATCCACTAATAGAATGCTATGTTTCATACAGCCCTCCGCGCGGTAACAATTTTCTCTTCATGGTGTGGCTTAGTTGCGGGCCGTTTGGCGGCGGGAAAATATTCATAGACCGCTTGTTGCAAACCCACATGTTCGAGATAAATCACATCCAGCGGCGCACCGATTGGGCCGATGTTTTCCTGGCTGTGATCAATCGCATCGGCCAGATGCACAAACGACAACGGCGACAACTCGCTATCCGCACACGCTGATGGTGTGTGATGGTAAGCGACCGCTTCCACAACCGGGTCCGGCAAATTCCACAATGCCATCAAGTAGGCGCCCAACTTGGCGTGATCGGCGCCGAATGCTTCCTCTTCGAGTTCAATGAGCGTGCCCATGCCATTGTGCGCTTCGTCAATAATTTCTCGATACTTCGCACCATCACGACGCACCAGCATCAACTGGCCCACGTCATGCAACATGGCGCCGGAAATAGCTGCGCTAACCATGGTTGAATCATCCACATAGTTGGTCATGATCTGACGCATGATGCTTGCGGTTCGCATGCTATGTGTAGCCACACCCTGAATGATTTGGGATTCTTCTTGAAATTCCTCGAAAATATTGACCGACAATACCAGCGTTTGCAACAGATCAAGTCCCAGCATTTTTACCGCATCAGCGATATCCACCACCTCACGGCCCAGGCCGAAAAACGATGAATTCACCAGTTGCAAAACTTTTGCCGACATCGCAGGATCTTCGGTCACCACCGCGGCGACTTGATCGAGATTACATTGCGTGCGGGCCAATCGTTCATTCATGCGTTGCTGCATTTCCGGCGGCGAAGGCAAGGTGCCAATCTCCCCAACCAAGGCGCGAAGCCTCGGCGATTTCAAACTCGTGCGCAATGCGATGGTTCGATCAATCGTGGCACGCAGTAAAACTGGATCACAAGGTTTGGACAGATAGCGATGGGCAGTATTCACCGCGCGAACCACCATTTCCTCATCGGCATAACCCGAAAGAATCAAACGCACCACGCTCGGGAACTGTTGCTTGACTTGTCCCAACAAGATCGCGCCGTTCATCGAAGGCATGCGCATGTCAGACACGATGACATCCACAGGATTTTTGGCCATGTATTCGAGGGCTTCAAAGCCACTGGTGACAAATTGCATATTCCATTGATCTTTCATCTCCCATAGCGATCGCTTCAAGCCACGCAGAACGCAGGCTTCATCATCAACAAACAGAATATTCGTTGTCATTGTGATTCCTCCCGTGCTGTGGCCCCTAACTCGTCATCAGATACCGAAAAATTTGTTTTGGCTGTATCAACATGCAATGGCAAGCGAATCTTAAATGTAGTGCCCTCGCCTTCGATGGATTCCACATCAATCGTGCCTGAATGTTTTTCCGTGATCACGTTAAACGCCAGCGACAACCCCTGGCCCGTTCCTTTGCCCACCCCTTTGGTGGTGAAAAACGGATCGAATATGCGCTCACGTACTTCGTTAGACATACCGGTGCCATTGTCTCGAACTTGAATCACGGCATGTGTTTTGTCACATGTCGATGTCACGTGAATCAACCCCTGATCCGAATCATCGCCGTAACGATCCGCCACCGCATGGGCAGCATTCACGATCAGATTCAAGATCACTTGATTCAAATCGCCGGGAAAACAGGTCACCTTTGGCAAACTCTCATCCAAATCCGAGGTCAACTGTGCGGCATATCGCCATTCGCTGCGACTGACGGTGATCGTGCTTCGGATCGATTCGTTTAGATCAATCGGCGTCATCGTATCTACGCCCGGGTGCGCGAAATTTTTCATCGAACGCACAATTTCAGCAACGCGTTCCACGCCCTGGGCCGCTTCCTGAATCGCTTCTGGAACTTCTTCCAAGGTAAATTCCAACTGCGCTTCCTCGATATGCGATTCAATTTGTTTCACTAATGATTCAGGCACCACGCCTGTTCGTGCCACAGCCAGCAACGGCGATATGTCTTTGAGAAGTACCGCAATGTTCTTGAAAGTATCTTGCACGAATCCCACATTGTCAGATACGTATTGCGTCGGCGTATTAATTTCATGAGCAATACCTGCGGCTAATCGTCCGATGGATTCGAGTTTTTGCGCACGTGCCATCTCGGCCTGCATCTGCTTCTTGTTAGAGATATCGTGAACGAATACGTTGAAAAAGAAACTGTCTTTCCATACCATCGCTGAGATCGAAACCTCAATCGGAAATGTATGGCCATCGCGATGAATACCTAGCATCTCCCCGCGATACTCTTCGCCCACGGCATTGAGCACCACAGCCAGGCAAGTATCCAGTGGCTTCGCATCGCTATTTGTATTCGGCTTCAACACCACATCAATGCTAGTGCCACCCACATCAGCAATGTCATAGCCGAACAGTTCTGTCGCGGTACTGTTCCATTCAATGATGTCGCCAAAAATATTGGTCGCTAAAAACGCATCGTTCGCGGTGTCGAGAATCTGCCGCGTGCGTTCTTCTTTACGCGTAAACTTTTCGGTCGCTTCGGCCAGTTGAGCTTCAGCGTTTTCACGACGTGCGATTTCCTGAGCCAATTGCTCCTCAATCGTAATCGCCTGTTCATCACTCATTGCTATGTTCCCCTGCTCGACCAATCCAAGCGCCACATGATGTTGAGTCAGCTCGTGCTATCACGCGTACTATCGTGCGACAAGGCGTGATATGATTCCGACACTCTCGATGAACTTCGATCCCATGCGACTAGCCATGCGATGAATTTCTGTCCGACGTATTTATGTCACAAGGCATTCATGTCGCCACGTACACACATGGCTGGAGCGACTATCGCAAACCTCATGCCAACCTTGCACAACCGTATAAAAACGCATGGTTGTGACACTCATATCGGCCAGCGAAGGTGGTATCGTTACCCCTTGCCCAAACCCCCAGCGTTTCCTTCGCAATTTGAGACTTCGCCATCGGCCGAATCGTGATCAATGGCAAAATGAGATGCGGCAAACGAGTTAATTCATACGATCGATTCGCATTTTGCATGAACCATCGCGTAGACATGTTCCATCGCGTAGAATTAGCCCATCATGAGCCGTACCGCCGCCCCCCTACAAACGGACCTGTTTCTATGGCAATCCTTGCGCATTCGTCGCCAGCGTGACGAACCGCCGCGCGGCCTGGATGCTGCCGCCGGTCGCTGGGTGACGCGCGCCAAGCATTCCCGCGCGGGGATGAAAATGCTGTACCGCGAGTCGGCCGCTGTGGTAGCGATGGAAAAAAAGTTTGCCGACATGACCGACACCACGCTTGATGAAACCATCACGCAAGTGCGGGAGACATTCAGCAGCCGTAACTATGGCAACGAAGCGATCCAACTCGGCATGGCCACCGTGCGCGAAGTCGCTTACCGTGAACGGGGCGAGCGACCCTATCAAGTGCAGATCATGGGCGCGATGGGGATGCTCCTGGGTCAGATCGTCGAGATGGTCACCGGCGAAGGCAAGACACTCACCGCATCACTCGCGGCCACCATGCTTGGTTGGCGACGTCGGCCGGTGCACCTGATCACGGTCAATGATTACCTCGCGGAGCGTGACGCTCAAGAGATGTCGCCGATCTATAACCGTTGTGGTTTGAAAGCCGGTTGGATTTTAGAAGATACCCCGCCGCAGGAACGCGCTGAAATTTATCGCTTGCCCATCGTGGCCACCACGCAAAAGCAACTCGTCGCCGATTGGCTGCGCGATCAATTGCGATTAGGTCGAACCGCTGACCCTGTGTCCACACGTTGGCTGATCGATGGCCAACAACAGCGCGGCCAGGACTCGCCCGTGTTGGTGCCCGGCTTGTATGCCGCCATTGTCGACGAGCTCGACGCGGTGCTCATTGATGAAGCGGTGACGCCGTTGATCATTGCACAGCCGCGTGGCGAAGAATCGCAAGCCGCGCTCTATGAACGCGCTCGCGATTTGGCCAACGCCCTCGATGCCAAACGCGATTTTGAAATCGATCAGTTAAAACGCAAAGCCACGCTGCGCCCCTCGGGCCGTGAGATCATCGCCTCAATGCTCGACAATGAAGAGCATGCGATCTGGCGTGCCAAACGCCGTCGTGAAGAACTGGTCGAGCAAGCGCTGGTCGCCAAATGTTGTTATCACCATGGCCAGCAATATCAAATCGTCGAAGACCGCGTCATGATCGTCGACGAATACACCGGGCGATTCATGCCTGACCGCGAATGGCAACATGGCTTGCACCAGGCTGTCGAAGCCAAGCACGAGTTGCCCGTGACCGCTGACCGCGACACGCTTGCGTCGCTGTCGTTCCAACGTTTCTTTCGGCTGTACCCACATCTGTGTGGCATGACAGGCACCGCGGCCGATGCCAAGGGCGAACTGGAATCGACCTATGAAATCCCGGTCCGCGTGATCCCGACGCATCGCCCGTTGCAACGCGTGCAATTGCCCGATCAGATTTTCGCCACCGAAGCGCTCAAGTGGCAAGCCGTCGCCAATGAAATTCAAACCATGCATGATTTGGGTCGGCCCGTGCTCGTGGGCACACGTTCGATCGAAGCGTCCGAAGGCCTCGGCGAATTGTTGCGCCAGCGCAACCTCGAACATCAAGTCCTCAACGCCGTGCATCATAAGGAAGAGGCCGAGATCATCACCGGTGCCGGCCAACATGGACAGATCACCGTCGCCACCAACATGGCCGGCCGCGGCACCGACATCAAGCTCGGCCCCGGCGTCAAAGAGTGCGGCGGACTCCACGTCATCCTCACCGAGATCCACACCGCCAGTCGCATCGATCGCCAACTCATCGGCCGCGCCGGCCGACAAGGCGACCCCGGCTCAGCCCGCGCGATTTTAAGTTTGGAAGACGATCTCCTCTTGCGTTACACCCCACGCTCCGCCGCCACCATGCGCCGCATCTATGGCAAACGCACCGACCCCCTACCCACCTGGCTACGCAAACTCTTCCGCCAAGCCCAACGCCGCGCCGAATGGCGAGCCTCCAGCAGCCGCCGCTCCGTCCTAAAACGCGAAATGCAACTCGACCGGGCGCTGCCGGGTTAAGATTTGAAATGTGTGTGTGTGAGGGGGGCGCAGGGTGGGCTAAGCGACCAACGGGAGCGAACCCACCAAGAATAGCTACAAGCGATTTGATTTTTTCGAGTTACAGCGTCGACATAACAATTGTATATTGCCAATTGTGTTGGCCCCACCCTTAGAAAACGGAATAACGTGATCAAATTCAAGATAGTCGTTCGCGTCACACTGCACGCATCGCCCACCATCGCGTTGCCAAACAGCTTGCTTAACATCCTGCGGAATTCGCCGAGAGTATTCTGATTCATAACCAATATCATTATGTCGGTGGAAAACGCGGATGACATGCGTAAGATACGCCGCGATCAATTCTGGATCCGAAACTTGAAGAACAGTAGAAGCACGCTGCGACTTTCCAATGAGATAGACAAGATCACCATCCCGCTCAATTGCATTTAACGCATCTATCGATAATTCTTCAGGATGCTCTCGCGATGAAAAAACGATACGAATGTTCGTGATGAATAACTTGCCTTGAAATAACTGTGGTTCATCGGCATTCCGCTTTTCTACGACTAGGCTACAAGGGGCAATCCACCAAACAATTTCGCTACTACGTACAACCAGCCCTGAAATATTACACGGTGGCAGTGGCTTGACTCCGCCTGTCACAATCGATTCAATCAACTTCTGGCGGTCTAATTGAGTACGAACTTGCTCGCTATAATGATTCGGAATGTTGAAAGCATGGCAAATCTCGTTTAGCAATGTATATGTATCTTCGTCACAGATATTCTGTGTGAGCGAGGTAGACACACGACACTCCATCCATGCTTGAACTTTTGCCTTGATGCGTTGCCCAGCATCGCTAAGAGACATACCCGCCGATGTAGTAGTTGTTTTTAAGTTCTCAAATGTCTCGATTGAGACAGCGTCATCGCTAAAATACTTTTCGATCATCGTCTCAAATTCTTTGCGGCGGGTGGCGTCCTCTCGTTTTAATTTTAAGTACCCGATACCAATTTTTGTAGCTTGCTTCAGTATTCCACCAGTGGCATTAGCTACCCGCTTCACCATCTGTGTCGCGTATTCATCATCAGTGACTAACCAGTCAAATACCTTTACGCTTTTACATTTTGGACATTTAATCCGTTTTTCGACATAGGGTCCGGCTGATTGAAAGCAGGTCTTACAGGATGGGCATTGAATAGTAATTTTCGACGAATCGGCCACAGAATAATCCTCCGGCAACAACTTTATCTTAACAATTTCCCATATTACCTTTCAACCACCACGACACTATATTGTTTGTATCAAGTTAGGCAGGTTGTATCGAACTTCCAACGCGAGCGAACCCACCATGAATAACGTGTGATCGTAAAGCCGTTTTGGTCGGTTCGCTGCGCTTAACTCACCCTACGCGCGGTGCTTGGCCCGCCCTATTTCTACTAGCCTTCCCGCATTTCTTTACTTGCACAAAAGCCCGATAAGTGCGACAATTCGAGGACAGGGTGGGCGGCTGCCAACGTTTTGGCTTTGCGCATCCATTTGTTTATACAAGTTTGGGAGAACAACATTATGAAGCGAATTCTTTACATCACCGCGATCGCGGCGGCGTTGGCGGTGGGTATGGTTCTGGCTACGCCTAAGACGGCTCAGGCACTGACGCTGTCGATGGAATCGGGATCGGGCGATTTACAACAACTGGTGGTCGGCGATACTTTTGTGGTCAATGTGGTTCTGTCGGGCCTTAGCGAAGCGGAAAACCTGAGCTCTTCTTTTGCCGTTTCTCCTACTGTCATCAGCTTGGATTTCCTGCGAGCGGGTATTGATTTTAATACCACACGATTCTCCCCATCAACGATCACCCCTGGGCCGATTGTTCCGGATACCGATGCCTTTGTCGGTGGTACCGTCCCGGGCTACGTGACAGGATCTTTTTCGTCTTTGGACGCTCTTTCAGGCGCGGTAATTTACTCAAACGGCATCTTCTTCTCGTTCGAACAGACCGCACGCCTGGCAGGTTCTGGCGATTTTGCGTTTGATTTCGTCAGCGTGTCCCGCCCGATCGTCAACCAGATTGCAGCTTTGAGCACAATCACCAGCCAGACCGACCCTGTGATTCAAATTAACGCAGGTCCTGTACTGGCGTACAACGTCTCGCCAGCCGCAAGCAATCCTGTGCCTGAGCCAGTCACCGCCTTGCTCGGCGTCATGGGCCTGGGTGCGTTGGGTCTGGCAACAGGTCGCCGACGCTTGCAGGCGTGATGGCCAAACGGGGAGGCGACAAAATGTGTTGCACTTTTTTGGGTCAACGTTAGAATACGTCCGCGTCGCTTATCTTATCGGGCTATGTGCCTGCACCGAATCTGGGAGATTCACATCATGACACGACTTTTTAGTATCAGTACCCTTGTGGCTGTTTTGGCGATCAGTACGTTTAGTCCGAAGCAGGCTGAGGCCGTGCTGCTTTCGCTCGAGTCGGGGTCGGGCGATTTGAACCAACTGGTCGTGGGTGACACCTTCACGGTCAATGTGGTGCTGTCCGGGCTGAATCCAGAAATCAACCAGTACGTGGATACGCTGGTGGCTGGGATTGATTTTAATAACAACTTCTCGTTGCCACAGGTCACGAATGGCCCGATTCTGCCGCATCCGGACTCATTACGCACGATTGCGTCATTGGGTTACATCATCGCTGATTTCAATTCTGTTTTTGCCCCGACACCTGCAGGGATTTACCAAAACGGCCTGTTCTTTTCTTTCGAGCTTACGGCATTGACGCCAGGTAGCGGTGTTTTTCTCTTCGAAGCTCTTGATGGCGAATTGTACAGCGACCCGCTCGTCGGGGGCTCGATTACCACGGCCAACGTTAACACGATCACCCCTGGCTCGGCACTGCCTTATGTGATCTCCGCCGCGTCGAGTGGTGCGATTCCTGAGCCAGTCACCGCCTTGCTGGGCATGATGGGTCTGGGTGCGTTGGGTGTGGCCACCGGTCGTCGACGCATGACCGCGTGAGCGACTCCAATGCCCAATGCCCAATGCCTAATGTTCCGCGTCCCGTTCCTGCTCCATACGTTTAGCGGGAGACGCGCAGCGTCCCGTGCTTGGCCATGGACACACACGACCACACGCGCGACCACGGGCAACTGCGCCACTCTCACCCAAACGCCAAATTTGGAGTTGGAACGCACCAGGCCAGGTCCGCAGCGATGCTTTGCACGTTTGGCCGGCTGGTCTGACAGGATATGGATAAGCGTCGACTTACCCCCCTATCTTAACGCTCGGCGTCCGGCGATAACCCCCTATTTTAACATTGCTTAGCCGTAAGACATTTCACCTGGTTTTATGTCGCTTTTTGTTCCAATGTGCGGCCCGGAGTTCTTTACAGTCAGGGTACAACCGTTACAATCTGACCAAACCACGTGGGTTCCGATAATTCCAGGGATATTTTGACGCAAAGACTTGCCCGTTCAATTCGAGGCGGTAGATTTGTGCAGATCGCAGACGTAGACGAAGCAACGGGCTTCTCACTGACAGCGACGTCAATCAGCGATACGCAATCTTTGGCAGTATCAAGGGAGAGAGAAACAATGGGTATTTCAATGCAACGATTTTCAATGTGTGCGGTGGCAGTCATGGCGCTTGCTTTGGCTTCACAAGGTGCCTGGGCCACGAACTGGAACAGCCACAGCAATAACCGCAATAACAATAACAGTTGGAATTCCAACAACCACAACTTCGATTGGTTCGGCAACAACAACCGAAACAACAATAACAACCGTAACAATAACAATCGATACAGCAGCAATAACAACCGCAACAACAGCAACGATTGGTTCGGCGGCAATAACAACCGCAACAACAACCATCGAAACAACAACAGCAGCCATCACTTCTGCAACCGTGGGCACCTCAACTGCTACACCCCGAATTGTGACACGCCTTGCCGCGATCGTCGCGACTGCAACAGCACCTGCGACGACCACCGCGATCGCGACTGTGACGACCGTCCTCGTGACCCACGCTGCGACGAGCCGATTCCAGAACCTGTGACCGCGACGCTGGCTCTGCTGGGCATGACCGGTATCGGCTTCGCCACCCGCCGTCGTCGAACCGCCTGATACGCCTGAGCGTAGTCGGTCGACCAAACCACTCAAAACGAACGAGCCCCGCGTGCCAACCGCACGCGGGGTTTTTTTATGCGGCCACGCCATGAATCCATACAATGTGCTGCTATGCCACCCGAACAGGCCCATGTGATCCCAACCCCCGAGGCATCGGATGTACCGCCGATCGAAATGAGTTTCGGCGACCATCTTGATGAATTGCGTCGCCGACTGATTTTCGCCATCGCGGGGGTCACGGTGGCCTGCATCATCACGTTGTACTTCGGCTCGTCGATTCTCTGGTGGATTCAACAACCACTCAGCCAGGTTCTGCGCCACGAGGGCTTGCCGGCGCAAACCTATGGCTTCAAAGTCACCACCGGTTTTGCCATCTACGTCAAGGTCAGCCTCATCTCGGGCTTGATCGTGGCGGGGCCTTGGGTCCTGTATCAGGCATGGCGATTTGTCGAAGCCGGCCTATATGCCAGCGAGCGCAAAATCGTCATCCTGCTCATGCCGTTCAGCGCGTTCATGTCCACCCTCGGCGTCTTGTTCGCCTACTACGCCATGCTGCCCATCTGTTTGATTTTCCTCATCGGATTCTCGACCAGCTATCCACCCGCAGGCGATACCGACAGCCTCCTCGTCGATAAACTCTCCGCCCCCATCCGCGACCTCAGCGGCATCTCCCCCCCCCACGCC
>JAUHYI010000174.1 GCA_030426385.1 Phycisphaerae bacterium | reverse complement strand
GCGCAATACGGCCCAACCCACATCGCATCGCCTGATTGCACCGGATACCAATGCTCATCCATGCGGCAAATTCCATGTCCATCCAACATCAACATGCCATGTTCCATCATGTGCACCTCGGCCAACGACATATTCGCACCCGGCATAAATGTTGAAATATTCACGGCCATATCAAACGGCGAATCGACAGGCAACAGCGTTTTGATATTCGCGTCCAGATCACCGCGATAGGCTTTGGCTTCGATTTCTGATTCATTGCCGATAAACATCTTCGGCGTTTGTCGACCGCGACGGCGTTGGTATTTTTTCTCAATCACCAACACTTCGCCCGGCTCGATCACGGCAATTTCATGCTCAAAATCAGGCGGTATCCACACATACTCGCCTGCATCCAACTCGCGCTCGGACATCGCGTGATGGATACTGATCTGCCCCTCGAGCACATATACAAATCGCTCCACGCCCGGCGCTGCCGAACCGCCACGACTGTCTTTGGTCAGGTGGGCCAAATACTGGCAGAAGCCTGCCCCCATCTGCGGCGCAATCAGCATCACCCCTTGCGTTTGTTTCCAACCGGCCAATACCGAGACCACAAAACTATCCGGGGTGACCAGGGCATGATTTCGTGTAACAACCGAACGCGTCGTGGCAATATGATTCAAAACTATGCATCCTTGTTCAACAAGCCTGAACCACCAACCGTACCCATTGGCGATTCAAAAAAATCTGCGACGCGCCACCATATTCCGCAGCACGACACGCGATCGACTCCATCGTTCGACGAAACGACCGATAAAATCCGCCAGCCCGTGTATACGCACACAACCGACGCCACCCGTGTTGTCTACTATCGTGCGACCGATGGCTCATCTTGATTGCATCGTTCAATCGCCCCGCTCACGCGAAAAAAATCCACTCCTCATTGACCACAACCAATCCAATCCAACCCAATCGTGCAGTCCGACGTTTAGCGGGCGACGCGCCAGCGTCCCGTTTCATAGCCACAAACATAAACGCAAACGTAGCCACAAACGCTACGATTGAAATGGGGATGCGATAGTTCATTCAATGTCGCGCGTAGGCACGCACGGCAAGCCACCGCCAGACTTGGCCAAGCGCGTTCGCTATGAAAAAAATCACCGCGCACAAGGGTGATCGTCATGCTCATAAATTTACGATTGCCCCCCACCAATCCCCCGGGAATCTCCCCCTAACTTCGCGCCGACATCACACCGACTTCACCCGACTTCACACAGACATCGGCTCATCGATCGTCGAGGGGTAATGCAACACCTGCCCCACGCCATTTTTCTCGTCGGCAATCACCACCGTGGCGGTGTGATCTTCCACTTTGTCATCGGTCAGAAAACCATAGGCCAGGATGATCAACTTGTGGCCGACCTCCACCAGATGGGCCGCTGCACCATTGACCTCAATCGCACCGCTGCCCGCTTCGCCCAGAATCACATACGTCTCAAACCGCGCCGCGTTATCAAGGTCCAACACCCATACCGCCTCGTTCGGCCGAAGCCCCGACTCGCGCAGTAAATCCGCATCGATCGTGATCGATCCCACATAATCCACATCGCACCGCGTGATCGTCGCGCGATGAATTTTGGCACGCATCAGTTTCCGTAACATGCCAATATCATAGCCATCCCCCCACCACAGGTCGACCCCCCACCCCCCCCACTTTCCCCACCCAATTCCCCGCCACTTTTTCCCCCGCAATTCTCTTCCACTTTTCCTTCGCCATCTCCCCCACTTCCCCCGCTATCCCACCTTCACGTTGCCCCTGCTATTTCTCCCCCCGCTTGCGGCTTAGCGCCCCAAAAATTTCTCTGCTAACCTATACCCCCCCACTCCCCTCCCCCCTCCACCCCCACCCACCTCACACTTCCCCGTGTAACCCGTCCCCACTTTTAACTTTTAACTTCTACCCCACCCCTCTCGTCATGCCGCTCAACCAACGCATCATCAACGCCACCAAAGCCCTCCGCCGAGATGTGAACAAACTCACCTTCGCGGACCCGGTCACGCATATCTATAACCCGCTCGACTACGCCTGGGCCGCCCATCAACAATACCTCGAACAATTCGCCAACACGCCCAAACGCATACTGTTCCTGGGCATGAACCCCGGGCCTTGGGGCATGGCACAGACCGGCGTCCCCTTCGGCGAAATTGCCGCAGCACGCGATTTTCTCAACATCAACGCTGCCATCAAAAAACCAAAAAACGAACACCCCAAACGGCCCGTCCTCGGCCTCGACTGTCCGCGCAGTGAAGTCAGTGGTCGACGACTTTGGGGCCTGTTCGCTGATCGGTACAAAACCGCAGACGCGTTTTTTGCTGACCATTTCGTGGCCAACTATTGCCCACTCGTGTTCATGGAATCGTCCGCACGCAATCGCACACCTGACAAACTCCCCGCGCACGAATCCGCACCGCTCTTCGACGCTTGCGATAAACACCTCATCAAACTCATCGAATTATTGCAACCCCAATGGGTGATCGGCGTCGGACAATTCGCCCGCAAACGGGCTCTGGCCACGCTCGAAAATCACATCACGAATCACCCCAAAAAAAACACGCTCTATCACATCCTCGAAAAGATCAACGTCGGCACCATCCTCCACCCCAGCCCCGCCAGCCCCGCGGCCAACCGCGGATGGGATGCCGCGGCCACCCAACAACTCACCGACCTCAATCTCTGGTAACCCCCCGCCCCCCCACATTCCCCCCCCACGTTTCCTCCCACGTTTTCTCTGCATGGCCTTAACGTATCTGCAGCCCCACCTTGCCCCCATCATTTCATCACTCCCCGCCGCCGCTTGCGGCTTAGCGCCCTTACCACCACGCATCTCCCATGCAGGTATATTGCCTCTGTGTTTTTTTCTTACTGCCCCTGTCTTGCCAATACGTCCTCGGCAAACCCACGCACCCGCGTCACCATCGACGCGAGCCCGTTGCGTCGTGTCGGACTCAAATGATCGTCCAACCCCAACTCCCGAAACGCCTGGCCAGCGTCCACCGCCAGGATGTCCGCAGGACTTTTTCCCGCATACAAAATCCGCAACACCGCGATCAACCCATTGACCAATTGCGAATCCGACGTTGCCACAAAATCAATCCCCCCGCCACCCCCCACGTTTCCCCCGCATCCTTTAACTTCATCGGCTGGCTTACTCACCGCACCCCCCGCCCCCCCCACACTCGCCGCA
>JAUHYI010000107.1 GCA_030426385.1 Phycisphaerae bacterium | reverse complement strand
GCTCCACTATTTCCGTACCGATGCGCAACACTTCGTTCACGCGATCCACGGTGAACCCGATGACACGACCACCGGCGCCACCTGTTTCAACCACAATGATGCGCATGTCGGAATTGTCTTCGGTCACAGTCATGCCAAATCGCTTACGCATGTCCATGACTGGAATAATTTTCCCACGCAGGTTGATCACACCCTCAATAAATTCCGGGCTCTGCGGCACGCGGGTGATCTGCATCATCCGGTTGATTTCCTGCACTGCTAAAATCGGAATCGCAAATTCCTCAGTGCCCACCATAAAACTCACCAACTGCAATAACTCACCGTCGCCCTGTTGAGCGATCGTGTCGTCATTGGTTGTCGCTTCGCTGGCGACTGGGGCAGCGGTATCGGTCATGGCTGAACTCCTTGGCAATTGAGTAAATTGTTCGCGAACAACTAATGCATCGGTGCGCAGCGACGCCCGCTTTAACTCAACTATCGGCGTTTGCCTAACGATTGCAGGCAACTGTCTGACTCGCCTCATTTTGGTGTCCGATAAATGACATCGCGTGCAAAATGCGCACAAAATGAAAGCACGCCACCCGTGTCGGCTGGCGCTTTTTGCAAAACCTGAGTTTCAAATTGCGTGAGGGCCACACGCGGTAGAAAGCGAAGCTGACACGACATCGGCTCGCGCTGATCTAAACTTCGTGAACTCTTATGTCCCCACCTTGCCGCGCACGTCCCACCGTATCGCGCCAAGTGCCACCCCAAACACAGGCCAGCCCACAACACGCCTTAACAATTTGCGGCGACTTATTGTGATTTATAGCAGCCCCGTTAAAAACGCGTGCGGTCTAAAATTTCCCTCACAGACCATCCACCCATACATACCAACCCCCGGTATTCCCCCCGGTATTCACCGGGGGCTAATAGGGAATCACGCGATAGGAATTTATGGAACCCGTATTTCTACGACTTGTTGCAACTAGTAACAGCGGGCGAATTACGCGTTGAAACTGCTGCCGCACCCGCACGTGCTCGTGGCATTCGGATTGCTGAATACAAATCCTCGGCCCATTACTTCGTCCTTGAAATCAATGGTCGTGCCATTCAGATACAAATAGCTCTTGGGGTCGCAAACCACCTTGATTTCATGCTGTTCGAACACTTCGTCTTCGTCCTGGAACTGTTCGGTCAGGTCCAGCAAATACGAAAAACCCGAGCAGCCACCACCCTTAACGCCGACACGCAGACGGACTTTCTCATTGTCCAACTCCTGTTGTTGGATGATGTTTTTCACTTCACGAGCAGCGGTTTCAGACAGATTGATGGCCATGGCTTGGATCCCTTTGTGTTTCTTTCTCGATTTTCCTCGAACACACCATTATAGCATCGGTCCAACGCCAAGGAAATCCCCACACATCGTTTCACTTTCCGGCTGTGGGTTAATTTGTCCTCCCCCCCACTTCCCCCCCGCACGTAACTGGTCCTCATTATCCGGGTTTCGAGGCTCGCAAGGCGGTTCCCAGCTGAACCAGGGCCTGTTCCACCTCGTCGGCGGTGGTAGGTCGGCCCAGGCTCACGCGCAATGTCGCGACCCGGGGTTGGGCCTGCTCCACGGGTTTTTCCGCAAATCGGCTGGCGTCCAGGCTGGCGAGCGAACGGCTAGACGATGAACACGCGGAACCCGCACTGACGGCGAGGCCCTCCAATTTCGCAAAAAAAACGGCAGGGTCCAGCCCCGGAATCACAAAATGACTCGTCTGACACAAACGCCCCCCCATTTTTTCCCCGGCGCGCCTGAGCGCGTTCTTGGTCGTTTTTTCGCTGGCATTTTCGCGAGCTTTTTCACTAGTTTTTCCGCCCGCGCGATTCCATGTTTTCGTGGCTTGTGCGTTTGGTTTTACCAGAATTTTCTGGTCTTTCTGGTCTTTCTGGTTCGCCCAGGCGTCGAGATGTTCGCCAAAGCCTTGCTCCAATCGGTCGCGAAGCGCTGCCAAGGCGATGGCATTTTGCGCATCGGCCAACCATTCCCGCGCCAGATCGCAGGCACAGCCCAACCCCACAATCGCGGGCACGTTCAAGGTCCCCGCTCGCAAGCCTTGTTCATGACCGCCGCCGGTGATCATCGGCATCAAGCGCACCCGTGGCCCACGACTGCGTCGCCACAACACGCCTGCGCCCTTGGGGCCATACATCTTGTGCGCGGATAGGCTCAACAAATCAATGTGCATGGCCTCCACATCGATCGCGATTTTTCCGGCGGATTGTGTCGCATCGGTGTGAAACAACACGCCTGCTTCGTGACACAATTGCCCGATCGTGGCCACGTCGTTGATCGTTCCCAGCTCATTGTGTGCATGAATCACGGACACCAGAATCGTATCCGCACGCAGGGCCTCGCGAATATGCGACGGGTCGATCGCTCCGTCTTCATTCGGCTCGACATAGGTCACATCAAACCCGGCATTTTCCAATGCATGGCAGGGCGAAAGTACCGCTTTGTGTTCGTAGCTTGTGGTAATGATGTGCCGACCCTTATCGCGATAATGACCGGCCAGGCCACACAATGCCAGATTGGCTGACTCGGTGGCTCCGGACACGAATACGATTTCATCCGGCTTGGCTCCGATCAGCTGCGCCACTTGATCGCGTGCATGATCCACCGCCCGCTGTGCAGATCGGCCGGGCTCATGCGTCGTGCTGGCGGGGTTGGCAAACTGGTCCGATAAATACGGAAGCATCGCGTCAACCACACGCGCATCGCACGGCGTGGTCGCGTTGTAATCCAGATAGATCCACGAATTTGACGGCATAGTCGTCACAAGCTGCCATTCTACGTTTTTAAGGTGACAGAATAGTACAAAAACCTATAAAAACGATTGAGTAACCGATCGCCCGGGGATATGATCACCGTTTACACGGATCGCATTTCCCCTGTCGGAATATGTGTGCACGACAAACCCTAGGGACCACCACCATGACCGATCGTTACCGCACTGTCTTATTATTTGGCGCACCCGGTGCTGGCAAAGGAACCCAAGGCAAAATCCTGGGCACCATTCCCGGCTTTTATCATTGCGCCTGCGGTGATGTGTTTCGTAATATTGATATTCGTTCGGACCTGGGGCGCGTGTTTTACGAGTTCAGTTCGCGAGGCGAATTGGTCCCGGATGATGTGACGGTGAAAATGTGGGCCGAAGCCGTTCGCGCTCGTACCGTGCTTTGCGATTACAAGCCGCATGCGGACTTGCTCATTCTCGATGGCATTCCCCGCACACTTGCCCAAGCGGAGTTGATGGATGAATACATTGATGTGCTCAAGGTGGTGCATCTGGTTTGTGCTGATCATGAAGAAATGATTCGCCGACTTCGCCGTAGAGCGTTAAAGGAAAATCGTTTCGATGACGCGGACGAAAAAGTCATTCGCAAACGCTGGGCGGTGTACGAACGCGAAACCTATCCAGTCCTGAGTCACTACGACGATGACATGATCGTGGAGGTCGATTCGCTCGGCTCGCCGGGACGCGTGTTGCACGACATCCTCGACTACATGGTGCCCACGCAGGATGCCGTGTTCAGTGCCTTGGCTGAAGTTGAGTAATCACAACAGCATGCCATTGTGTCGCTGCCTCAACACAACTTAAAGCCGTTTCGTCATTGCCTCTTGTCATTGCCTCTTGAGGCGTCACTTGACGCAACGATGTCAACATCTATCCGTCGCGCGATATCCACGGGATTTTTACATCGCACGCGCAGAATTCATGTGTGCATAAAAAAACAACGACCGGCTTATTGCGCCAGGTCGCATGGTTATTTGATCGATTATTTTTTGTCAGCCATACCACTGCAAACGCGCGAAGGCGAATCTGTTTGGTCACGCTGACGCTGAATTATCATCCACCAGTTTGCTGCCGGTCACTTTGGTGGCAAAATCTTCAACGTTGATGGCTTCGAGGAATTTCACGCCAACTTCGTGCACTTTTCCTTTGATGTGTCGGCAACGAACAATCGTACCTGTCACGCTTGTCTGAACGCCGAGGGTTGAAACCAACACGAGGCGCACCACCGTATCCTGATAGACAAACGAGCCGTGCAGGAAGCTGATTCCAAACTCGGACAGATCGCGCGGCTGCACCAGAAACTTACCCACCGAACCACCTGGGTGTTCAAACTCCACCATCAGGCCGCCCAGGTTCCAATAGCGATACCGTTCGCTTTGGCGACGATCCAAGTCGTCCGTACTTGGTCTTTCGGCCTCCATACGCATGAGCAGGTTTTGCCACTCTTTGGCCGAAATCCGTACGGTATCAACGTACTCGGGATCGTAGTCATCTTTTGTATTAGAAATTCTACCCATGGCATTCCACCCAAAACTCGTTGATAGCATTCATCGCAAAACACATGTCATGCAACACGACGAAACCCAATCAATTCAAGTCGCTCAGTACACCACAGCGGTTGCGTCTTCGATCACTTCGATCACCTGTCGCACGTGGAACGGCTTCTTCAGGTAACCATCGAATCCCTTTTGCAACAACTGCTGAGCTTGACCATCAGTGAGCTTGCCACTCATCGCGATCACTTTGCTAAGTTGCAATTCAGGGTTACTGCGAACCAGCCGGAGCACTTCTTCGCCATTGACATCACCCAGATGCATATCCAGCAGGATGACGTGTGGCTTGAACTTCTCGCATTCTATGCCTGTGGCCAATCCGCTGTGCGCGGTGGTCACATCATAGTCAGCTTGTTCGGTGAGCACCTTTTCAAGCACATCAATGATTTCCGATTCGTCGTCTACAATCAGCACGCGGGTGCGGCCTGATTGCAATCCGTCCATCGGAATATTGTGGGCTTTCATGAATCGGACCAGGGAAGCCATCGGAATCCGTCGGTCTTTTGAACCGGGGATGCGATAACCTCGCAGTTGGCCAGAGTCGAACCATTTGCTCACAGTTCGGGGAGCGACGTTACAAATTTTTGCAACTTCACCGGTAGTCAAAATATCTTTTTGTCGGGACATACGCGAAGACCTTTCTCCAAAAATCTCCTTGCCAAGCTCATAAACGGCTTGGCCTGAACATTCCATCGGCACGACGGGCGACCGCCTTAATCGTTAGGACTCGAAAAACTCGAACCTTCTTGTGAAATCTGGTCATGGTTTCTCTCAAAACGCGCGCACGCCATGGTCCGCTCGTAACGGTTGTATCGATCGCGCAGGCATCTGGCTTAATCACTACCACGCAAAAATGTGGTTTATCCCCCAGAAACAGGCGGTATCAACGCTATTTCGTCACCGGCGACCAATACGCGGTCACGTCCGCAATAACTTTGGTTGACCGCCACCGCCACCCGATCAGGACTCAACCATTTTTTTTTCGATTCTTCGCCATCGGTCATGATCTCGATCGCATCCGCCACCGTCGCGCCTTCGGCAACCTCAACCAATAACGATGACCCGCCGAATTGCTCAGCCAACACCGCGAACATAAGAATCTTTACTTCCATCACCACAACGTCCTGTATTCACCCCATCCCATCGCCTGATACATCACACGACCCACAACCCCAGCCAGCATCAACGCAACATCAATACAGCATCAACACGGCTTCAACACAACATCAACGTAACATAGCCTGATAACGCACCACCTCGCCGGCGCTGATCTCTTTATCCTCGCACGGCAAGCGCACCCAACCCGTCGCCGTTGCGGTGTGCATCAAATCACCCGAGCCTTGCCACGGAATCACCCGTGCCGTTGCGCCGACATGATCGTCCTCGTCATCAACACTCGCATTCCTGGCATCACACAACACCGCTGCGCGAAAAACCTCTCGGGCCGACTTCGCTTTGACGCTTTCACTCAAACGCACACGTTGCCAACTCGGCATCGGCATCCCCATCATCCGACACAATGCCGGATACGCAAACAGATGTGCCGTGGCCAACACGCTCACCGGATTACCCGGCAATCCCAAAACCAAACATCGCCCATCAGCCGCCTCGCGCACTCCCACATACACAGGCTTGCCCGGTTGAATCGCCACGCCATGCAAAATCTTTTCCACGCCCAGCGCGTCCCATGCCCGCGGCAGATAATCACGCGCGCCCACCGACACCCCGCCGGTCGTTAACACCACATCGCTTGTCTCAACCGCGTGTCGCGCCGCTTCGATCGTTGCTTCCAAATCATCCGCCACATGCACATGTCGCACCGCGTCGGCCTCGATTCCCATTGCGCCCAATAACGCGCACAACATCGGCCCATTCGAATTGCGGATTTGCTGAACCTGCATGTCGCCGGTCGTCGTCGCCGGGTCCAGCACCTCGTCGCCGGTCGTCAGCACTGCCACCCTTGGCCTGGCGATCACTGTCAACCTGACCGCACCCACCGTCGCGGCAATCCCCACCTGGGCAGGCCCCATCACCGTGCCCTTGGCCAACACCACATGACCCGCCCGCGCATCGCTTGCTCGCTTGTGAATACACGACCAGGCCGCGCAACCCCCCGCGGGAAATCGCACCCGTCCACTATTTTGCCCCCCACTCTGCCCGCCATTCTGACCCCCATCCCACTCGCCATCCACCTCGGCCTTCTCAATCGGTATCGTCGCATCCGCGCCCCTCGGTAATGCCGCGCCCGTCGCAATGCGCATCACCTGACCGGCTGACAAAATCCCATCCTCCACCGCACCGGCCGCCACTTCGCCCACAATCGGATACCACGTCCCCGCCTCGACCGAATCGGCGACCACCGCAAAACCATCCATCGCGGACCGATCAAACGGCGGCTGATCTCGATCCGTCATCACATCGCTTGCCAACACACGACCGCGACTCTCCGGCAGACCCACCGATTCCTCACCCAACCGCGCTGCCCGCGACAGCACCGCTGCCAATGCCTCGTCGTAACTTAACAATGTCTTACCCATCGCCTGATTCTACACCACGCCCATGGGCCACACTCGTACCCCACCAACCGGTCGCGAATCGGTCACGTGTCGGTTACGAATCAGCCCCACGTGAGCTGCTTCACAAATCGCCCATATCAATTAAACTCTTACCCATGCTCCAAGCCATTATCTTTGACTTTGACGGCGTGATCGTCGATTCCGAACCACTCCACTACCGCGCGTTTCTCGAAACCGTCCGCGGCTTTGGCATTGACTTCACCTATGAGGAATATCTCGACCGGTATATCGGCTACGACGATCGCGATGGCTTCGATGCCATCCTTCGCGATTACCCCGTCGATGTGTCGCTGAAAACCAACGCGCTTATCACGAAAAAAGCCGACGCTTTTGAACGCCTTGCCAATGAACACGTGACGGCCATCCCCGGCGTCATCGACTTGATTCGCACCGCGTCCGAAACGATGCCGATCGCCATCGCCAGCGGGGCCAGTCGTCGCGACCTCACCCTCATGCTCGCGGCACTTGGCTTGTCCGACCGATTTACCGTCGTGGTCAGTGCCGACGATGTGGCCAAATCCAAACCGCATCCGCAATCTTACGCTGACGCGCTCGCTCGCTTGTCGGCCTTGCATCCCAACCTGCCACTCTCACCCGAGACCACCCTCGCGATCGAAGACACCACCGCAGGCGTCGCCTCCGCGCGCGATGCAGGCCTACTCACACTCGGCTTGTCACATTCCCCTCAAGCACATGCCGCGCTGACCGAGGCCCAGGCCAACCGCGTCGTTGATTCGCTCACCGACGTCAACCTCGCCAAACTCCACGAATGGTTCGATCAGTAAAACATCGCAGCAAAACGAATGTCGTTTCTAGCAAACTTCGAATTTTAGAGGTGGTTGCACTGTTCTTGGCCTAGCGATATTCACGCGGGGTTGGCCACTTAAGTGGCCAGTCCGGGTTGCAATACGGTCGCAATTTTTGCCACTCGCGCGCGACTCATAGTTAGGTTAGCCGCCGCCTTTATGGCGGCGCGAGGGCCTGTGTTTACCTCACGATTCGCGCCACCATAAAAGCGACGACAAACGCGCGAGTTTTACCGGAACGGAACTTACTCGGCCGGCTTCACCACCGCATCTTCTTTCGCGGGCTCGCCATCTTTCTTTTTACCCAGTCCACCGAGCAACCCGCCGACGGCATCGCCGACTTTGCCCACAGCCTCGCCGGCTTTGCCTGCGGCTTCACCGGCTTTGCCCACCACTTCGCCAGCGCCTTCAGCCACCTTACCCACCACCTCAACACCCAGCGCACCGACATTCACCAGTTGGCCACCCAGGTCTTCCAAAATTTCAACCGGCACATCCACGCCCGTCTTCACCACGGCCTTCAAGACCGCCACCACCACAGTACCCACCACTTCCGACGCTAGCGCGCCCTTGTCGCTATCCGTCCCGACATCCTTCAACTCAATCTTGTCGATCGTCACCGGCCGACGAACCAACTCGCCGCCAATCGGCAACAGCTCCACCGTTACAGTCACGTCTTCGATCGTCAGTTCACGAATCACAAAGCGCTTGCCCGGCTTATCATCTTTGGGTTTTTCTTCGCCCTCTTTGCCGCCGGTGAATTCCGCCAGGTTATCCAACAACACTTTGTAATTCGCTTTGCCTTTTCGCTTCTCCAGGTTCATATGCAAACCGCTCAACGTCAGGTGCGGCACTTCCACCTGATCGCCGCGCAATGAACTCCACGTGATACCCGTCGACGCACCGCCCAGCGTCATGAAATGATCGGTCTTGTAATCCACCGGGTTTTCGATTTCCAATCCGGACAGCGACACCGTCCCGCCCAGGATGCCGATGTTGATGCCGTCCAGTTTCGTGTCCACGCCCAGCGCGGCTCGCCCGCCTGATTCGATCACGCTTTTGGCAATGCTGTTGATGTACATCAGGCACGCCCCCGCCGCGATCACCAGCACCACCAACAACACACCCACGATTTTCATGACTAATTTCATGGCCAAACTCCGTCAAAATTTTTCAGAACCGCGTACCATGATAACGCATGACAACCCCCAACCGCGACACAATTTCTCCGGCCGACGATGAAAAGTGGATGCAACGCGCCCTGGACATCGCCCAACTTGGTCAAGGCCACGTTGAACCCAACCCCATGGTCGGCTGCGTCATCGTCAAAAACAACCAATGCCTCGGGCAAGGCTATCATGAAAAATTCGGCCAACCTCACGCGGAAATCAATGCGCTGCGCGATTGCCAACAAAATCACAATGACCCCAGCGGCAGTGATATTTATGTCACCCTCGAACCCTGCGCCCATCACGGCAAAACGCCGCCATGCGCTGACGCACTGATCGCCGCCCGACCCGCTCGCGTCATCTGTGCCATGATCGATCCGTTCGAACACGTCGCAGGCCGAGGGCTGGAAAAATTACGCGGTGCTGGCATTCGCGTTGACCTGATCGCGTCGGAAAAAATTCAACTCGCTGCCCGCGAACTGGTCGCTCCTTTTCTTACGCGCGTTGAAAAGCATCGGCCTTACATCATCGCCAAGTGGGCGCAAACGCTTGACGGTCGTATCGCGACCGCCGCTGGACATAGCCAATGGATCAGCAACGAACCATCGCGTGCCATCGTCCATCAAACCCGTGCGCGCGTTGATGCCATCATCGTCGGCATCGGCACCGCGCTGGCGGACAACCCCACCCTCACCGCACGCTTGCCCCACCCCCACACTCCCCACACATCTCGCACACCTAGCACACCTAGCCCCCCCCGTACCGCCCAACGCATCGTCATCGATCCGCTGCTCAAATTGCCCACCCACGCCAAACTCCTGAACGACCAAGGCCCACCGGTCATCATCGCCTGTGCTGACCTCGACGATACCCGCGCCCGCGCTTCACAATACAACGCGACCGCGACCGTCACCCATCTTCCCTTCATTGATAACACCCACCAACGTCTCGATCTGCGGCCACTGTTCCAACAACTTGCCACGGACCACGACATGACCAACGTCCTCGTCGAAGGCGGCGGCAAACTCATTGCCAGCCTCTTCGCTCAGCAACTCATCGACGAAACACTGGTCTTCATCGCCCCGATCATCCTCGGCGATCCCCAGGCTATCCCCGCCATCGACTTCACCAACACCAGTACACCCTTCCCCCAAACCATCGACGCTGCTACCCAACTCCAACTCGTCGAAACCACACAACTCGAAACCAACACCCTCCTCCGTTACCGCCCCCCCCCACGTTTCCCCCCGCGTGATTGAAATATCATGCGCCTTGGCAGCTAGATCAATCTGCGTTTAAACCCGTTTATTATACCAATCCTATAAAAAACACGCGTGTTATCCATAGTTTAGGCAGTGGTACATTTTGAAATGCTTAACGAGCCGCGACCGTCAGGGAGCGGGCCAAACCTGTTGGAAACCCGCTCCCTGACGGTCGCGGCTCGTTAAAGTGAACCACTACCCATAGTTGGCCGCCGCCCTTGGGCGGCGCGAAACGTGCGTCACACCTGCGCCGTCGCGCCGCCATGAAGGCGGCGGCTAACAAGCGATGAGATAACGTCTTCTTCGCTTCGCCTCTGTGGCTCTGTATCTCTTTGGTTTTTTACCCCGCCTCACCGCCCCTTCAACCACTCTCCTGCCAACTCCACCCGTTCGATCGAAACGGCTTTCCCGGTCGTCGTTTCAATCTCGACCACCACCCCGCACACGCGCACGTCATCGGTTGCCACGTCGAACGGCTCGGGCATTCCCGTCGTCATGTGCTTCACCACTGCCGACACATCACGCCCCAACACCGAATCGTATGGCCCACTCATCCCCAGGTCCGTAATCGTCGCGGTTCCCTTGGGTAGCACCCGCGCATCGGCGGTGGGTACGTGCGTATGCGTTCCCAACACTGCGGCCACGCGCCCATCGAAATAACGCGCCAGCGCGATCTTTTCCGACGTCGCTTCGGCATGCACTTCCAGAATCACAATCGGATTCTTCTCGGGCAATGATGCTAACACCCGGTCCACCGCCGCGAATGGTTCATCCACCGGCAACGCTGACATAAACACTCGGCCCAGGACCGTCATCACATACACCCTCGGCCCATTGCCATGCCCGCCCTCCGTGGGCACTTCCAAACGCATCCACGTTTTACCTTTCGCACCGGCAGGCAAATTCAACGGACGAATCAGATTGTCCGCGGATTCTAACGTCGTCACGATCTGCTTCTTGCGATACACGTGATCGCCCAGCGTCATCCCATGCACCCCGGCATCGCACAACTTCTTATATAGATTGGCCGTCAGGCCCGAACCGTTGGCGGCATTCTCCGCATTGGCTAAAACCAAATCCGGACGATACTCCTCGCGGATCTTCGGCATGGCCAACATCACAGCCTGTACCCCCGGTGTGCCCACAATATCACCCAGCATCACCAGTCGAATTTTCATGCAACCAGCCTAACATTTTTCCGCCTCACCCGTGTTCATCCTCATTCCCGAACTCCACTATCATCTCCGCCGCTTTCCCGGCTACAATTGAGCCATGCCCACCTGGCTCGAAAACCTCACCCTCGAGAACCGCTTCCATGCCATACTCTTGCTCAATGCCATCCTTTTTCTGGCGATGGTCGGGCTGATCACGATTGTTCTGATCTTTCGCACATGGATTCGTCACAACGCCCGACAACGCTACACCGACGACGTCCGTGAAAAAACAACTCTCACCGATGCCTGGCAAGCCGCAGGGTCACGATTAACCCATAACTCAACCGATTCAACCGACCTCTCACCCCCCACCGATCCTGACGACCCCGATTTTGAATCCGACCGCGAAATCGATCCTGACCCCGACTCCGATTTTGATCCTGATCATGACGACCGCCCCTACTGAAAATAAAACCGCACTCATCACCGGCGGGGCCATCCGCGTCGGACGCGCCATCGCACTGACATTGGCCCGCGATGCCCACATGGACATTGCCATCACCTATCGCCACAGCGAAGCCGATGCCCTCAGTTTGCAACGCGACATCAAATCGATGGGTCGACGTTGCCAGATCATCCATGCCGATTTTGAAAAATCCGACGCGCCCAATCAGGTCGCCGACGCCTTGCTCGAACACTTCGGCCGGGTTGACGCTTTGATCAATAATGCCAGCGTGTTCGAACCGACCGATCCCAACCTCGGCATCACCAGTGAATCTTTCAATCAACACATGATCGTCAACGCCCGCGCACCGCTCATGTTGATCCAGCGCCTCGCGCCGCACCTGGGCGAACATTATCGCGAGGACGATCCCACCACCATGGGCCGAGTCATTAATTTCATTGACATTCATGTCATGGGCGAACCACTGCCCGGCTATGTCGCTTACAACGCGTCAAAAGCTGCGCTTCAGGAAATCACCATGACCATGGCCATGCAACTCGCCCCGCGCATCACCGTTAACGCGCTCGCGCCCGGTGTCGTCGCATGGGCAGATTCCTATACCGATGAAATGAAACAAAAATATATGACCCGCGTCCCACTCGCTCGGCCAGGCACACCCGAAGACGCCGCGGCTGCGGCCCTGTTCCTCGTCCGCGATGCCCACTACCAAACCGCACAGATCATCCGCCTCGACGGCGGTCGACTCCTCACCTAACCCCCCCCCCCACATCTCCCCCGCCTTCCTCACTTTCAACTTTCCACTTTTAACTTTTAACTTTTAACTTTTAACTAAACTACTCCGCCCCACGCCGTAATTGGCATCGTCCGGTCCCCGCGCACACATCGCATTCAGCGGCCTCGCCTGCCACGTGAGCCAGACAGTGATCCAACCGAGACGCGATCACGCCCGTCATCTGTTCGTGCAAGCCGATTGGCGCCCCCACCACATACGACACGTCCGTATGTTTTTTCGCCGCCTGCTCCGTCAGTTCCGGAATATCCTGATTCCAATGCCGACCCGGCAGCAAAAAATACGGCATCACGATCACCCGCGTCGCACCTCGCGCCACACATCGATCAAACGCCGTTGCGATCGAGGGCTCAGCCAATTCCATATGAGCTGGCTCTACAATCCCGTAATCCGTGCTTTTGGCGAACATTTCGACAAACGATTCGAGCATCACGTTCGATTCGGCCCGTCGAGAGCCGTGGTCCACGATGATCACGCCCAGGCACCCATCTTCTCCAGACCCGCCGTCTTCACATTTTTTGTTTTTTTCGCCAGGTTCGGATGAATGGTGTCGCGTCTCGCTCATATCGCTATTCTATGCAGTTCGTTCTTTTAGCAAAACATCCACGGAATTTTTATCATGGCACTCAAAATCGCAACAGTCCCCGGCGACGGCACCGGCGTCGAAGTAATCGATCAGGCAATCCGCGTTCTCGATGCGGTCGCTAAACCGGAAAACCTTGACGTTGCGGTCACTCCTTTCGATTTTGGTGCCAAACGCTATCTCGAAACCGGCCACGTGCTTGACGACGCGGATCTTGCTGAACTCAAAAAGCACGACGCGATCTTCCTCGGTGCCGTTGGTCATCCCGATGTTAAGCCCGGCATTCTCGAGCGCGGCCTGCTCCTCAAAATGCGCTTCGAACTCGATCAATACATCAACCTTCGGCCCGTCAAACTGTACCCCGGCATCGACACGCCGTTGGCCCGCAAAACCACCGACGACATCGATTTCATCTGCATCCGTGAAAACACCGAAGACCTCTATTGCGGCAACGGTGGCATCGCGCGCATCAACACGCCTCAGGAAATCAGCACCCAGGAAATGATTGCCACACGCTTCGGCGTCGAGCGCGCAATTCGCTTCGCTTTCGAAATTGCCAAAACACGGCCACGCAAACTCATCACGCTCGTCCACAAAACCAACGTCCTCACCCACTGTGGCGACACATGGTTTCGCGCGTTCAATGAAATCGGCGAAGCAGACTATCCCGAAATCACCCGCGAATACCATCACGTCGACGCGTGCTGCATGTACCTCGTGGCCAAGCCGGAAATCTACGACACCATCATCGTCCCCAACATGTTCGGCGACATCATCACCGACCTGGGCGCAGCCATCGCCGGTGGCATGGGCATCGCCGCATCGGGCAATCTCAACCCACGCTTCGATCGCAACGATCCCACCAGCGGCGGGCCTTCCATGTTCGAACCCGTGCACGGCTCAAGCCCTGACATCGCGGGCAAAAATCTCGCCAATCCCCTGGCCGCCATCGACACGCTCAGCCTCCTGCTCACCGAGATCGGCCGCATCCAATCCAACGATGCTGCCATCAGTGCGGGCAAACGTATCAAAAACGCGGTCCTGGCTGTCACCCCACAATTCACCGGCAAAACCCTCGACCGCTCCGGCTACAAATGCGACGAAATCGCCACCATGATCATCGACGCACTCTAACCCCCCCACCCACCACCACCCCACAATTTCCCCCGCGCGCATCAAATTATTTCTCCTCTTATTTCTCATAGCCGGCGGACGGCGTCCGCCCGGTCTGCGCACCCCACCCAAGAGTTCCAACTCACAACATCACGCTTTCATCGCGCGATGGTTCATATTTCTTCGCCATACAAATACGCTTCCAAGCTGCGGATCGTGCATTCCTGATCCTGCACGCGATACGCATTGATGTCGCCGATGGAAACCAGCCCGGCCATATGCGTTGCATCGGTCATGACCGGCACATGGCGGATTCGCTGACGCCTCATCACTGACGCGACGTCTTCGATTGACGTGTCCACGTGACAGCATGTGAGTTCTGCTGTCATCACATCACCTACGCACGTCCGGACCGGATCGCGCATCTCGCCGACCACGCGCCGCAGGATATCGCGCTCGGTAAATATCCCTTCAATTTCGCCGCGCCACGCCACGATCAACGCACCCACCCGGTGCTCATTCATCACCATGGCCGCATCATGTACACTGGCCTGCGGGTTGATCGTCAGGATGCACGCACCTTTCGTATTCAGAATGTCAATCACGCGACACATAGGATGCTCCTTTCGCTGTTAGACTCGAACCATCAAAACAATAACGTACAAACACTCGCAATCATCACTTTCCGGTTTGTTCAAACCGCGCAACGACAAACTCATCGTGTCCGATACCGTTAAACAGCAATTTGTTTCTACAACACCAGCACCAACTCAAAATGTTCCGCGCCGCGATATAGATAGGATTCTTGCGGCCATGATGACGTTGTCGTATCACTTTCATTTTAGTCGATACCACCTGCTATTCCAACACTTTTTTGCACGCTGCCTGACGCAACCATGTTGAATCATCATTGCCTGCCCAATACAAACGTTTTCTTTTTTATCAAACGTATTTGGCGTACGGGTTGTCGCGCTGGCCTGAAAAGCACCACGCCGTTGTTTCCATTGTTTGCGATGTGTCTTTTAATCACATGCACCATTCTCGGGGCTTGTAACGATCAATCGACCAATACAGATACCGCACAGCCCTTGCGCATCGCTGCCGCAGCCAGCGTGGCCCGTGTCCTGGAAAATTTATCGCAGCACCCCGACGCGCCCGTGGCATTCACCGTCAACGCCGGGGCCAGTGGCACGTTGGCCCGACAGATTCAACTCGGCGCACCAGCAGACATTTTCATCAGCGCTGATTCGCGCTGGATCGACACGTTAATCGCGCATCAACATGCCGACCCCAGCTCGCGTCGTACCATCGCAGCCAACCACCTGGTGGTCGCATCATCCACCACATCCTCTACCACCCCACCCGCAACCTGGCCATCCATCGACCCGCTCACCGAGACCACTTCGCATCCCATCGCCATCGGCGAAACCCAAACCGTCCCACTCGGCCATTACACCCAGCAAGCCTTGCAGCACGCCAAAATCTGGCGGCGCATTGAACCCCACGCAGTCATGGCGCCCAACGCCACCGCGGCTGTTGCCTACGTCGCACGCAGCCAATGCAACACCGGCATCATCTACGCCAGCGATGCCCACTCAAACCCAAACCTCCACACGCTCTGGAACATTGACCCCGCTTGGCACGACCCCATCACCATCCAGATCATCGCAACGCGCGCCTCGCAAGCCTCATCACAGCCACCCTCAACACAACCTGCAACCCCAACCACCTCACCCACCCAACAGCTCATCAACTGGCTTGTCGATAGCCCCGCCGCCCGCGCCGAATTTTCATCCGCAGGCTTCGACGTTAATCTGACATCACCATAACCCTCACACTTACCCACTTGCTTCTTACCCCGATCCCATCATCACCACGCCATTCACCATCACGACCACCGCCGCCATTGACATCCCCGCCACCGCCTCCGCGGTTTGGCTCAGCCTATGGTGTGCCACCGCCGCGGTCCTGTTCGCCTTACCGATCGCCGTCGCTCTGGCCGCATGGCTCGCGCGCACACGCAATCGTCTGAGCACCATCGTTGAACTGTTCGTCATGCTTCCCATGGTTGTCCCACCCGTCGTCACTGGCTACGTGCTGCTTATCGCGTTGGGCCGACATGGCCAATGGGCAGGGCTTGTGTTCACATGGTGGGGCGCCGCCATCGCCCAGGCGATCATCGCGTTACCGCTGATGGTTCTCACGTTGCGCATCGCGATTGAATCGGTCGACCCCGAGTTGGAAATCGCTGCCGCGCAGATGGGGGCTTCGCCGTTCAACATTTTTCGCCACGTCACCCTCCCGCTCAGTTGGCACGGACTCGCCGCGGGGTGTGTCTTAGGGTTCGCCCGCGCGATCGGAGAGTTCGGCGCCACCATCGTCGTCGCAGGTAACATCGCCGGCCAAACCCGCACTCTCCCCCTGGCCATCTACACCACCCTTAACACCCCCCCCGCCCCCCTTCCCCCCCCACTTTCCTTTGGCGTGACTGACGCGCAATCGTCGCCTGACCTGACCATCCTCGGCCTCACCCTCATCGCCATCGCCATCGCTCTGGCGGCGCTCATCCTCAGCCGACACCTCACCGGCCGTGCCCTCCGCTGGCGCTGGTAATAAAAAAAGACCGCGACAAATTGCCGCGGCCTTCATTCACTCTTTTCGTTATTTTCTATCACTCACAAGCGCATCACGCATTCATGAACGCCGACGCTTCTTCAACAGCTCGCGGTAATTCTTCGCAGGCTTCGGCAATGTGAGCTTCGGTCAGGCCTGACTCTTTCATGATCAATGGATCGATCTCGTCGATTTCCACGACCATTTCAAAACCAACACCAGCCTTCACCGCCACGAGGTCCGCGACGTGAACCAACATCGCTAACGTGCGATTGTTCTCGGCCAAGTCCAACGGATGATGGTGGTAGCCGGTTACGTATACAAAATTCTGTGGGAACTTCCACAATCGGCACAGACCAGCCCCAAAATCTTCGTGGGTGGCGCCCATTGCGTCGCGTTCGGCTTGGCGAATCGTCAACGAAGGATTCTTCGCCA